>NZ_JBEZUZ010000007.1:0-114382 GCF_040636735.1 Streptomyces sp. NPDC035033
CCGGGCGGAGGCGGGACCGCCCCGGAGGGGCACGACAAAGGACCCCGCCCCAGCGCTTCCGCTGGGGACGGGGTCCTCGGCACTTCTCGCGAAGTGCCCCCGGCAGGATTCGAACCTGCGCACACGGCTCCGGAGGCCGGATGAGCTTGGACCGTTTCAGCAGTTCAGGAGCTCGTACCTAGCTCCTGGTGCTTCGCTCACCCGCGAATAGGCCGCCACCATAAGGCCAAGGTGCAGAGGACGGCCGGGTTAAGCCCACTGCCTGCAGCGCGAAGCCCCGTGACTGACCTCCCCTCTCGGCCGGGATGAGTGGAGACTAGGCGATTCTCAAAACTGACAAAAGAGGCAAAAGGGGTGTCCTGTCGTAAGGATCACCAGGGTTGTGCGCTCATGCCATGATGCGGATCATGAGTGTCCAGGATGACAAGCGCGAGAACCAGATGATCGATCGCTTCAATCTTGAGGTTCCAGAAGACCGCAAGCGAGCTGACATCGATGCCTATTTGACCGTAAATGGGAAAACTATCTCATTTGAGCTTAAGTCGGCCACCCGTAAGGGTGTATCGACGGTCAGGGATCTTGGGCCGGGACACTTCGAGAAATGGAAGAATATTCACTGGCTCTTCGGTGTTTATGATCCCAGGGGAGAGCGGCTCCTGTATACCTACTATGCCTCGCCTGAAGATATGGCCCCGTGGATCTCTGAGAAGGCGCGCTATGTGCGCCCCGATGTCTCGTTGGCGCTACATGCCGCACAAGGCGTAGGGCGAGACTCCGTCATCGATCTGCTCGGCGAGAAGGAGTATTACACCCTAGAAGAAGCCAAGTGGGTCATGAAGAAGCAGTGGTCGGCGGCAAAGTATCGGGAAAGTGGGGATCTGACCGAAGGGAAGGAGATCCGATACTCTCTGGATCGGATGGTCGAGATAATGCGTGCCCGTTGCATCTATGTGATGTCTCGCGGGGCAACGCTGAATAATCCCCATATCCCGATGTCGTATATTGAGAAGCTGCCTAGGATCACCGTTGAGCCGGCGATGAATCTTCGGCAACTGGTTAAAGATTACTTGGAGAGTGCATCCCTCACTGAAGACGCTACTGCGTAGGCGAGTGGCGGCGGAACCGCGTTTCCGATCTGGCCGAGGGCCATGTATGTGGCGCCCACAAAGGGCCAGTCCTCAGGGAACCCCTGAATCAGCGCAACGTCGGGAACGGAAAGTCGAAAGTGCCCGTTCTTGGCGACGAAAGCGCGAGCAGAAGTTCGGTCCGCTGCCACTCCGTTGGGCCAAATTTCCATGCTCTCGAACTTGCGCTGCGCAGCAACGCTATTGAGGATCGACGTGGTGTGGCGTGGGCCGGTCAGGCTGCTTCGGATTGTGGGGGAGAGGTCGTCGAATCCAATATCAGGCAAACCGAGTGCCTCTCGGAGTCCCATGCAGCGGGCTTCAGTGCCAATGGAAGCGTCACCCCAGAAATGGGTAGGTTCGGGCGCATTCCAGGAGTTCGCTGCCTTCTTGGTGCGAAATCCGACGAAGAAAACCCGGCGTCGTACCTGTGGGACTCCGAAGTCGCTGGCCTGGAGGATCACCTTCTGAATGTGATAGTTAGCGGAGAGCGGGGTCATGATGCTTTCCGCTACGTACTCCGAGAACTTCGGGCTAGCCAGGGCTGGTACGTTTTCACCAATAAAGGCTGCCGGCCTGATCTCTTTGACCGCACGCACAAACTGAGGCCACATGTCCCGTTCGTCGAGATGGCCCTGCTGTCGCCCTGCGTTGGAGAAAGGCTGACAAGGGGGACCTCCATGGAGAAGGTCAACCTCTCCGCGCCACTGCTTGAAGTTGACTCCCCGGACGTCGCCTTCACTGCCGCTGAAAACCGCCCAATGGTCACGAGCTTTTCGCAGCGTGTCCCCTGCTTCCGGCATGATCTCGAACGATGCCGTGTGGCCGAAGCCGGCTCGTTCCACTCCGAGGTCCAGACCGCCCCCACCACTGAAGAGAGACAGTGCGGTCATGCCCGAAGCTTCGCGCTGGGGCATCAGGTCCAGCGGCCTGAAGTTCGGAATGTTGATCTCGTGAAGCGGTGCGGGTCCTTCGCCAGCCAGTGCGGAGCGTCGCGCTTCGCGTGAATCGCGCGACATTTTCCTGAACTTTTCGCGCTGGGCTTCGGTCAGCTCGCGAGGCTGGTGGAAAGGGGAGGTCGTCCGGATCCGACTCGGCACGACCTGCCCCTCAGGCCCCTCCGTCGCGCTAGAGGTGTCGAAGAGGCTGTCTTGCTGAGTGGGCTCGGGCATGGTGTGAATCTTACGAGACCGCGTAGCGTTTGTCAGCTGTGTGAGGGACTAGTGACTCTGAGCTGCGGATACGTGTGACCCGAGCCGTATATCCATGGGGTCACGAGAGCAAAGAATCCCGAGGCGTGTGGTGTGCCCCGGATAGAAGCCCCGCTCGGCCTGATGCCGCACCACCCTCCCTAGCTCCCATCCCGTCTGCCGTCGACCCACACACCGTGGAGCAGGCGCGGTGCCGGGCGTCCAGGTGGAGCGCGCCACTGTACGAACGACCTGGACGCCCGGTGCCGTGTCTGCTCGGCTCTGCCTGGGTCGACGGCAGGCGGGATGGGAGCCCCCACCGCTACACCCCACCGGCCGGCACCCGCCCGCGGGCCTCTCCCATCCCGGAGCCTGAGCGCCCCCGCCGGAGGCATGTCGGTGACCTGGGGAACCGGCGGCCGTTGGGGCTCGGACTCATGCTCTTGGGCCTGTCCCGTCTTGCAGGGGCGGGCGTCGGCGCAGCGGGGGCGGAGCGGGCCGAAGGCAGGAGCGGCGCCCCGAGCGGAGCCGGGAAGCCCGCCCGGCGGAGCGGAGCGCAGCCGGGTGCTTGATGAGGTAGAGAAACCTGTAACAGGTCCTCCGCTGCTCCTCGGCTATGCCGTGGTGACTGCGTCGGCGATGGCGTGCATATCGTCGGTGATGGTGTCAGCCTGGGCCTCGGCGAAGAGGTCGGCCTTGTGGGGCTTGTTGGCGTAGGCGATCACCGTGGCCCCGGCTGCGTGGGCAGCCTGGATGTCCGTGAGCGAGTCACCGATCAGGGCGCAGCTCGTGACGTCGATGTGCATCCGCTCGGCAGCCGTGATGAGCGGGAAGGGGTTCGGCTTCATCAGGTGGGGCTGTCCCGTCGGCCGGCCGACCACCTTCGCGACGTATCCCTCCAGCCCGTGCGCCTTGAGGAAGCTCTCGACGCACTCGGCCGAGTTGTTGCTCACCACTGCGACCGCCCTCCCCGAAGCGTTCACCGCCTGGAGGGCTTCCACCGCCCCCGGCGTCGGCGAGCCCGCCACCGCGACGGCTTCGACCTCCGCCTCCGTCAGCCGCTGCTCGATCTCCCCGCCCAGCTCGGCGTCCGCCTCATGCGCGATGCGCAGGACCTCGATGGGGTCATCGGTCTCGGCCGCCTTCGCGCCCGCGGATACGTCCTTCGCCGCGAGGATCGCCGTGAGCTGTTCTGCGACCTGGGAGGCGGGAAGCCCGGCGAACACATCGCACACGGGGCCGTCGAAGTCGAAGAAGACCACCCGGGCGTTGCCCAGGACCTCGGAGAGTCGGTCATCGTGCGTCAAGGTCGAAGTCCCTTCCGATGGTCTCCCAGACGCTGTCGAACCACATCCGGGCTTGCTGGACCTGCTGCGCTCCGCCGGACGACTCGCCGTCGTTGACCGAGTGGTGGAACAGGGTCGTGTCCTTGCCGACGAGGTCATAGATCTCGATCGCCTCGCCCTGTGCGACGACCTTGTTCGGACGGATCGGGTAGTACCCGAAGAACGCGTCCTCGTTGTTGATGACGTACAGCTTGAAGAACTGGGTGCCGCTGTGGACGCGGACCTTGATGCGCGTCTCGGCGACCAGGCCCAGGTGCTCCAGCTCGGTGATCGCGTCCCGGATGCTGCGGGTGTAGCCGACCATGATGTCGTGCATGCGGTCGCGGAGCCTCTTGTCGTCCGCTCCGTCGGACATCCGGACCGGCGCCGCCTGAGGCACCGCCATGTCGGGGACGAGTATCCGCATGGTGATGCTCGACGGCGTGAGCCTGCCGACGCGGATCTTGTCGAGCGGCTCTTGAAGAGCACCGTGCAGCGTCTCGCTGGAGAACCCCGCGAAGTCGATGGTGACGTGATCCTTCGCGAACGCCTGCTCCACGTAAGGCCGAAGCCCCGCCGGCCGTTCCGTCCGGTTGCGGACGTAGACACCGCTGCCCTTGCGCGAGACCACGAGTCCTTCGTCCTCAAGGTCCCGTAGCGCGCGCTGGATCGTCGCCCGCGCGAAGCCGTAGAGCTCCGTCAACTCCTTGTGCGACGGCAGCTTCTCGCCCGGCCCGAGCCTCCGCGTACGAATCGCTGCGCTCAGGCTGCTCGCGACCTGCTCATACGGGGCTCGGTCGTCGTCGGGGTCGAGGGGCTCGGGGACAAAGGTCATGAAGTCGATGGTAGGCGAGTTCCTTCAGGCAGGACAGTCATGCCAGTCATGTTGTTGACATGGCTAGCCACGTCTTCTAACTTCGAGATGTGACCAACCAGGTTAGCCAAGTTGGTCGCCTAGTCCCTTCCTGCCCTCTCGAAGGAGAAACTCATGCCCTCGTTCAAGGTGGACACGTCGACCGCCGTGGTCTTCGTCGCGACCGCTCCCACGCCGAAGCTCGTGAGCAAGCAGACCGGTGAGAGGGCGGTGGACCGGGAGACCGGGGCCGGGCTCTCCACGGTGGGCCTGCTGATCTCGGACGAGGGGGAGGGCAACCTCTACCAGGTGACGGTCCCGGAGACCGGTCTCCCCGACGGGCTGACGCCGGGCATGCCGGTGACGGTCATCGGGCTCAAGGCCCGGGACTGGGAGAACACGTTCAACGGCCAGACCCGCCACGGCATCTCCTTCCGCGCCGTCGCGGTCACCCCGATGGGCGCCTGACCATGGCTGACATCTCGACCTTATGGGAGGTCGGCCTCCCCCTCGCCGGAGCCGCCGGCGGCCTCGGATACGCCAAGGCCCGAGCGCCCCGGGTGTTCTGGTCGCTGATCGGTCTGCCGGTCACGCGGGTGCGGTTCGCGGTGAACTACCACGCGACGATGGACGTGTGCGGGCTGACGGTCCAGCCGTCCCGCCTGCGGGCGTTCATGGTCCGCAACGTCGCCCGCCGCTCCGAGGTGCAGCCCGTGCCGCCGAAGGTCCGCCGCGTGCGGGGCACTTCGACGGGGATGCGGGTCACCCTTCGCCTTCCGGCCGGTCTGGAGCCCGCCGACGTGATGGCGGCCTCCGAACGCCTGCGGCACGCCTGGGGCGTCCACTCCGTCCACGTCGTGGAGACCAAGCCCGGCTTCGTGGAACTCCGCATGACCGGCTACGACGTTCTTCGCCGGGTCCGGATGCCGCGCTCCCGACGTCGCCTGTCGGGGCCGATGGCGGTGCCGGTCGCGCTGCGCGAGGACGGGTCGGCGTTCGTACGGGACTACCTGAAGGTCCCGCACGCGCTGACCCTCGGCGCGAACCAGTCCGGCAAGTCCATGTATCAGCGCAACCTCATCGCCCAGCTCGCCCGCCTCGACGTGGCCCTGGTCGGCATCGACTGCAAGCGGGGCGTGGAACAGCGCGGGTACGCGCCCCGCCTGTCGGGGTTCGCCACCACCCCCGAGGAAGCGTCCGGCCTGCTCGACGCCCTGGTCGGGGAGATGGAAGCCCGCTTCGATCTGCTGAGCTTCGCCGGGGTCGCCGACATCTGGGCCCTGCCCGAGACCGCACGTCCGGTCCCGGTGGTGGTCCTGGTGGACGAGGTCGCGGAGCTGTTCCTCGTCGCGGGGAAGAAGGACGAGGAACGCCGGGACCGGATGGTCATGCAGATGATCCGGCTCGGGCAGATGGCCCGTGCGGCCGGCATCTACCTGGAGGTGTGCGGGCAGCGCTTCGGCTCCGACCTCGGCCGCGGCGCCACCACCCTGCGGGCCCAGCTCACAGGCCGGGTCGTGCACCGGGTCAACGACAAGCAGACCGCCGACATGGGCCTGGGAGACATTGCCCCGGACGCGGTGGTGGCCGTGACCGCCATCCCGCCGGACCGGCCCGGTGTCGCGGTGGCCGGTGACACCTCCGGCGGCTGGACCCGCATCCGCACCCCCGAACTGTCCGCCGCCGAGGTCGCCGACATCTGCACCGCGCACGCCGACCTCACGCCGGACCTTCCCGCCCTCGCCGCCTACCGCCCGGCCCTCCCGGACGACACCAGCGCCGATCCGGCGTCGGTCCCGCTGGTGAAGCCGAACCCGGCCACCGCGTAACCCCCTGCCTCGCCTCGGTCGGCGTGACCGTCTCACGCCAGGTCCCTACCCGACCCATGCCCGAAAGGAGGCGGCCGCGTGTTCCGTCCCTTCCGTCTCGACGCGGTCCTGATCCAGGCCGTCATCGCCGGGGCTCTGTCCTTCGCCCACCTGCACGACCTGGCCGAGGCGGCCGGGCAGGACGGATGGAAGGCGTGGGCCTACCCGGTCTCCGTCGACCTGCTCCTGGTCGCCGCCTGGCGCCGGATGCGCACCGACGCCGGCAACCGGGACGCCTGGCTCTGGTTCGCCATCGCCCTGATCGCGTCCCTCGGCGCCAACGTCGCCACCGCCGGACTCCTCGACATGAACGACGTCCCGGCCTGGCTGCGGATCCTCGTCGCCGGATGGCCCGCTATCGCCTTCCTCGGCGGCACCCTCCTCGCCCACGCCCACACCCACCCCGCCCCTGAACCCACCCGCGCCCCGGAGCCCGTGCCGGTCCCGGAACCGGTCGCCGAAGTGACCGTGGAACGGGCCCCGGAACCGGCTCCCGAACTCCCGCCGGCCGAACCCGAACCGGTGGAGACCCAGCCGGAACCCGCCGCACAGGAAGAACAACCCGAACCCGTGGTGCCTGCTGTGGTGGTGCCGCCCGCGCTGATGGCTCACGCCCAGAAGATCGCGGACGCCCATCGGGCCCAGACCGGCCGGCCAATCGACGCGGAAACCCTCCGCACCCGCCACGGCATGCCCCCGGCCCTCGCCGACTCCATCGCCCTCCAGCTCGCCTGACCCAGGAAGGAGGTACGTCCCGTGCGACCCAACCGCTTCCACAACGTCATCAAGCTCGGCCCGGTACAGATTGGCACCCACCGCGACGGCCGCGGCCGGACCAAGCACACCGCCGTGTGCACGGCCCCCGGCTGCGACTTCTCCGCCGACTACAACACCCGCGCCGCCGCCGAACTGGCCGCCCGCACCCACCGCTGCCAGCCCCGCTGAACCCGAAGGAGCCCGTCCCATGGACGTCCCGCTCTGGCTCGCCCTGATCGTCATCGGCGGCCTCGGAATCAAGCTCATCCGCCCGCCCTGGTGGCTCGTCGCCGTCCTCCTCCTCGGCGGCTACCTCCTCGCCGACAGCCTCCTCACCCCGCTCATCGACCCCATCGCCAAGTAGGGAGACCCCGTCATGCTCCAGCCCCGCATCCCGATCAACCCCCTCCCGCCCGGCCACCCCACCCCCACGGCCCGAACCGAACCGGCGACCACCCCGGCCCCGGTCGCGGTCCCGGCCCCCGCCCCGTCCACCGCCCCCCGGAACTCGGTCCAGCTCACCCCGGGCAGCGCGGTCGCCCTCGCCGCCGGCGGCGGCGCCGTCGTCCTGGTCGTCGGCGCCGTCCTGGTCTCCATGCTCCTCGCCGTCGCCATCAGCGCCGCGTCCATCGCCGTCGTCGCGGTCGTGCTCCGCCTCCTGGTCCGCGACATGCAGAAGGGTTGGTGACCGCCGTGGACACGCAGACGATCGCCGCCGCTGGCTTACCGGCCCTGGGCTGGGCCCTGCACGGCGGCCTGCTCTGGCGCCGCCTGGCCACCGCCCGCCGCGACCCCCTGACCGGCCTGCACACCCGCGCCGGATGGACCACCCGCGCCGAACACCTCATGGCCAAGCACCCGAACGCGCTCGTGGTCCTGGTCGACCTGGACGACTTCAAGGCCATCAACGACACCCACGGCCACGCCACCGGAGACACGGTCCTCACCGCCACCGCCGACCGGCTCACCGCCTGGTGCGGCCGGCACGGCATCGCCGCCCGCCTCGGCGGAGACGAATTCGCCGCCATCGTCACCCACCCCGCCCGCACCCCCGGCCTCACCGCACTCCGGGCCGCGCTCGACGAGCCGGTCACCCACGGCGGGCACGTCCTGCCGGTCTCGGCCTCGGTCGGGCACTGCCACCGCGATGACCTGCCGGTCCCGGTCCTCACCGATGCCCTCTCGGCCGCCGACGCGTCGATGTACGCGGTCAAGGGCCACGGCAGGCGCAACACCCGCTAGCGGCCCCCGGGGCGGCTCTCTCGCCAAAGACCGCCGCCCCGGGCGCCTTCACCCCATTCCAGATCCACAGGACCCGAAAGGGAGCACTCATCATGCCCGAGAACACCCCCGCCCAGCGCGTCTGCCGCCACTGCGACGGCTTCCCCGTCGTCCACATCACCACCGGCACGACCCCGGACGGCCGGCGCCGCACCCTCGCCGCCACCTGCCCCGCCTGCAAGGGCACCGGCACCCGCACCACCGCCGCCCTCGCCCGCGCCGGGAAGTGACCGTGATGGCCAAGCTCACGCCCTCGCCGGACCGGCCCGGCCTGCACGTCAGCAAGCCGTCCCCGTCCGAGCCGGCCACCGCGTCCGCCGTCTGCCACTGCGGCGCCACCGCCACGGCCGAAGGTGACGCTCAGGTCGGTGCCCTGGTCGCCGGATGGAACACGAACCACGGCTCCGCCCACGGCCGGGGAGGTGCCGCGTGAACGCCCGACCCCGGGTCCTGGACCTGTTCTCCTGCGCCGGCGGTGCCGCCATGGGCTACCACCTCGCCGGATTCGCGGTCGACGGCTGCGACATCGCCCACCGCCCCAACTACCCCTTCGCCTACCACCACGGCGACGCCCTCGACCACCTCACCCACCTGACCACCACCGGCGAGATCGAGCGGTACACCCTGATCCACGCCTCCCCGCCCTGCCAGGCCGGCTGCGCCATCACCGTCGGCACCAACGCCTCCCAGGGCTGGGGCGGCACCCACACCGACCTCGTCGCCCCGACCCGCGAACTCCTCGACGCCACTGGCCTGCCCTACGTGATCGAGCAGCCCAACGGCCGCGCCGCGATCCGCAAGGACCTCACCCTGTGCGGCGAGATGTTCGGCCTCGGCGTCCTGCGACACCGCAACTTCGAACTCGGCCGCTGGTCCACCCCCAAGCCCGCCCACCCCCGCCACCGCGGCTACGTACGCGGCCACCGCCACGGCATCCGCCGCGAAGGCCCCTACGTCGCCGCATACGGCAAGGGCGGCGGCAAAGCCACCGTCCCCGAGATGCAGCAGGCCATGGGCATCACCTGGACCGACGTCCACGCCGAGCTGACCGAAGCGATCCCTCCGGCCTACACCCGCTGGATCGCCACCGCCTTCCTCACCGCCCGACAGGAGGTCCTGGCGTGACCAACCCCGCCACCGCGGCGGGCCTGGACCCGGCCACCCTGAGCGACCTGCTCCGGGTCGCCGGGTCCCCCGGCTTCGACCGCCTCACCGAACAACTCCGCCGCACCGGCGGCTGCACCGCCCCCATCCGCCTCACCGGCGGCACCAAACTCCTCGACCCCGCCACCAAGACCGTGATCCACGCGTACACCACCGACGCCGAACCCGGCGGCGTCCTCCGCGTCGCCTGCGGCAACCGCCGGGCCTCCCGCTGCCCGGCCTGCGCCTGGACCTACGCCGGCGACACCTACCACCTCATCCGCGCCGGACTCACCGGCGACCCGAACAAGGGCACCCCCGACACGATCCGCGAACACCCCCGCGTCTTCGCCACCCTCACCGCCCCCTCCTTCGGCCCGGTCCACAACCGCCCCGGCACCCGCCCCTGCCGCTGCGGCACCCACCACCCCGAGGACGCCCCGGAGCTCGGGACCCCGCTCGACCCGCACACGTACGACTACGCGGGCGCCGTCCTCTGGAACAACCACGCCTCCGAGCTGTGGCGGTACTTCACGATCTACCTCCGCCGGGAGATCGCCGCCCGCGCCGGCCTCACCCAGAAAGCCGCTCGCGAACAGTCCCGCGTCTCCTTCGGCAAGGTCGCCGAGTACCAAAAGCGCGGCGCCGTCCACTTTCACGCCGTCATCCGCTTTGACGGCCCCGATGGGCCGCACACCCCGCCCCCGCGCTGGGCCACCCTCGACCTGCTCACCGACGCGATCCACGCGGCCGCCGCCCGCGTCCGCGTCAACGTCGACGCTGCCCCCGCCCACGGCATCGACCAGGACCTCGTCCTCACCTGGGGCGCGCAGATCGATGTCCAGCCCATCGGCGCCTTCGGTCAGGGCGAGGAACTGACCGAACAGGCTGTCGCCGCCTATGTCGCGAAGTACGCCACGAAGGCCGCCGAGGCCACCGGCACCGTCGACCACCCCGTCGGCAACAAGGAAGCGCTCATCCTCCTTGGCGTCCCCGACCACCCCCGGCGGCTGATGGAAGCCTGCATGGACCTCGACGCCGCCTACCCGGACCGGCGCCTGCGCGCCTGGGCCCACATGCTCGGTTTCCGCGGCCACTTCTCCACCAAGTCCCGCGCCTACTCCACCACCCTCGGCGCCTTACGCCAGGTCCGCGCCGACTACCGAGCGCACCAACAACGCACCGCCCTCGGCCTGCCCGACCCCGACGAACACCCGGAGTCCACCCTCCTCGTCGTCGCCCACTGGGCCTACGCCGGCCACGGCCACACACCCGGCGAGTCATGGCTCGCCGCCAACATCCGCCGCGACATCCAGCACAACCGCGAATACGCCCGAGAGATCCGAACCGAACTCGAAGCTCAGGGGGATGAGCTGCTGTGAAGGACGAGCTGATGACTGTGCCGCAGATCCTTGCCGAGCTGGGCGGGGTGTCGCGGCGAACCTTCTACCGGTGGCGTGAGCTGGGCCTGGGGCCGAACGCCTTCAAGCTGCCCAACGGCGAGCTGCGCGTCTGGCGCTCGGACTTCTCCGCCTGGCTCCGGGGCCTCGAAGGAGCCGCCGCGTGAAGTCGACCGATGTGCGGGTCTGGTCGATTCGCACCAAGCAAGGAGCGCGGCCGTCCTACGAGGTTCGGTGGAAGGTGGCCGGCGAGCCGTTTTCTCAGACGCGGAAGACCAAAGCGCTCGCCGACAGCTTCCGCTCGAAGCTGCTCCGAGCCGCGCGCGATGGTGAGGAATTCGACACCGAGTCCGGGCTTCCCGACTCGATGGCGGAAAAGAAAGCCACGCTGAGCTGGTACGAATTCGCCTTGAAGTACCTGGCCATGAAGTGGCCGCACGCCGCCCCCAACACCCGTGACGGCATCAACGAATCGCTGACCGCCGTGACCATCGCGCTCCTGGAGGATCGCCCAGGCCGGCCGTCTGACGACGTCCTTCGCAAGACGCTGCGGACGTGGGCCTTCGTCCTTCCCGCGCCAGGGGAGAGGGACCTTCCCGTGGACGTCGGCAACACGCTCCACTGGGTGCAGAAGGCGTCCCGTTCCATGGCCGTCCTCGCCGACCCCGTGGTCGGACGGGCCGTCCTCGACTCCCTGAAACTCAAGCTGGACGGCACCGCCGCGGCTGCCGAGACCGTACGCCGGAAGCGCCGCACGCTGGTCAACGCGCTGAATTACGCCGTCGATCTCGGGGAGTTCTCCGAGAATCCGCTGGCCTCTGTCCGCTGGCAGAAGCCGAAAGTCTCCAACGAAGTAGACCCGCGAGTCGTCGCCAATCCCGAGCAGGCCCGGTCGCTCCTCCACGCCGTCTCGTACATCGGCGGCTATCGACGGGCTCGCGGCCGGCGCCTGGTCGGGCTCTTCGCCGGGATGTACTTCGGGGGCTTCCGGCCTGCCGAAGCGGTCGGCCTGACCGAACAGGACCTCACCCTCCCCGAATCCGGCTGGGGGACCGCCCTTCTCCACCGGACCCGCCCCAGCGTCGGCAAGCAGTGGACCGACTCCGGAGAGAGCCACGACGACCGCGGCCTCAAGAACCGGCCCACAGAGGATGTCCGGCGGGTGCCGATCCCGCCCCAGCTCGTGCGGATCTTCCGGGAGCACGTCGAGACCTTCGGCACTGCGGACGACGGGCGGCTGTTCTTCAGCGAGAACGGGGGAGTGGTGTCCTCCTCCACCTACTACCGGGCCTGGCAGGAAGCCCGGGAGCTCGCGCTCCCGCCGGCCGTCGTCGCCTCGCCGCTTGCCCGGCGGCCGTACGACCTCCGGCACTCCGCGCTCTCCACGTGGCTCAACGCGGGCGTGGACGCCACCGAGGTCGCCGAGCGCGCTGGGAACAGCGTGGAGGTCCTGTTGACCCGTTACGCGAAGTGCCTCGACGGCCGCCAGGAGGTGGCGAACCGGCGCATCGATGATCTGCTGCGCGAGTACGAGTGAGCACTGCCTGACAACCTGCGCGCCATGGCCCCTGGACCTGTCCGGGGGCCTTCCGCGTTCTCCTCCCCGCCTAGAACGGGGCAGTCCACCCTGCCGGCCAGTTCGTTGCGTATCGGGGATGGGGGTACATGTCCGAGCCCTCGTACACGTACCACTGACGGCCCAGCCACTCGCACTCGGGAATGGATCCCTCCCAGTCGTCGGTGCAGCGGTCCGCCCACTCGCGGCCCACGAGAACGGGCCGGGTCAGGATCCCGTCCTCGGTGTCCTGGACGCGCAGGACCATGCCGACGTCGTTGATCCCCGGGTTGCCTCGCGGACCGTACGACACATGGTGAGTGCCCGAGGAATGAAGGTCCAGGACGGTCTCCTGGAGTACGGCAGGCACGCGTCCGGTCAGCTCCAGCCCGTCCAGAGTCACGCGCGGTCCGTGGGCGGCGTCGGCGGCCACGCAGAAGAGGCGGCCGGTGCCCTCGAAGTATGCGTAGACAGCCGGCACCGCTGGGTGGAAGCCGAGCTGGAGGCCGTAGATCTCCGGGTAGGAGGGCTCGGCGGAGAATCGGCTCAACTCGACGGCTTCCGGAAGAGCGGCCCGGACCTCGTCGGCGGACATGCCGAAGCGCAGAGGGCCGACGCTCTCCAACGGGGTCAGTACCCATACCGGTCGAACCGGCTCCGCCGCGGTCTCCTCGGCTCCCGAACCCATCCGTTGCTCCCCCTCGTTCGTCACTCGAGTCCCGGCCCTGACCTGCGCCGACACCCCACGGCCCAGGCCGCGAATAGGCCGCGGCCCCTGTCATACGGCCGCTCACCCCGGCGCACGCCCGCACATACAACAAGACCCCGCTCTCAGCGTTTCCGCTGATCACGGGGTCTGTGTGGCACTTCTGCGAAGTGCCCCCGGCAGGATTCGAACCTGCGCACACGGCTCCGGAGGCCGTTGCTCTATCCCCTGAGCTACGGGGGCTTTCGTCGCGCTCGGTGGCGACGGGAAGAACACTACCAGCTCTTCGGGGGTGGCTGTGAACAGGTATTTCCGGGGCGTCACAGGGGGGTGTTCGCTCGCACGGGTCGGAAGTGGGCAAAACCCGGACGCAGCCGCTCGGGGCGGCCTACTCTCGTTCACGTGTCAGGCGTGTCCGGGCGGGTGCTCGTTGTCGACGACAACAAGGTCATCCGGCAGTTGATCAGGGTCAATCTCGAACTAGAGGGGTTCGAGGTCGTGACCGCGGCCGATGGTGCCGAGTGTCTGGACGTCGTGCACCGCGTGCGGCCCGACGTCGTCACCCTCGACGTCGTCATGCCCCGGCTCGACGGGATCAAGACCGCCCAGCGGCTGCGGGAGGACCCGCGGACCCGGCACCTGCCCGTGGCGATCATCAGCGCCTGCGGGGAGGGCGAGGGCGCCCCGGCGGCGGATGCCTTCCTCGCCAAGCCCTTCGAGCCGGCGGAGCTCGTACGGGTCGTCCGGCAGCTGCTGCACCGGGAGCCCCGGCAGCGGCGCCAGGCCGGTGGACCCGACGCGGGAGAGGAGCCGTCCGCAGGGGACGAGCCCCAGGCCAGACCGGCCGCCGGGAGCGTGCGCCCCGGGCGGTGAGGCGGTGAGTCGGTGAGGCCGACGGCGCGCCGGTCCGGCCCGGCCCGATCCGGCCCGGTGACTTGCGGCGGCGAAGGCCCCCGGAAGCCCCGGCGGTGAACGGTCCGGTGGCGAAGGTCCCCGGAAAGCCCCCGGCGGTGAACGGTCCGGTGGTGACGGACCGGTGCGGGGGCCCGGTGCGTGCCTCCGGGGGGACCCTTCCGGGGCGCGGATCCCCGTCGGCCCCCGGCGCGGGTGCCCGGATGGCGAAACCGGTTCGCGTTCGGACCCCCCTCCTCCCCTAGGCTGGGAGCGTGACCCCCGCGGACCTCTCCCTCACCGTGCAGCACGCCGTGCGCCGCGCGGTCGACGACGGTGCGCTGCGGGTCGACGTCCCCCCGCGCGTCAAGGTCGAGAAGGCCAGGCCCGGAGGGGTGGGGGAGTACGCGAGCAGCGTCGCCCTCTCCCTCGCCCGGCCCGCCGGGCGCCCCGCGCTCGACGTCGCCTCCGTCCTGAAGGAGCGGCTCGAAGGCGCCGCCGGGATCCTCGCCGTGGACATCACCGGACCCGGGTTCCTGAACTTCACCCTGCGCCGCGAGACCGGCGCCGAGCTCGTCCGGGCCGTCCGGGCCGCCGGGCCCTCGTACGGACGCGGTGACGCCCTCGCCGGCGACGTCGTCCGGTTCGAGCCCCCGGCCGAGGCCCGCGCCCGCGTGGTCGTCGAGTGCCTGGTGGGGCTGCTGCTCGGACAGGGGGCCGACGCCGGCCTGGAGACCGGCGGCGAGCGGCCGCACGTCCACCCCGGCGCGTACGAGCCCGAGCGGCTGGGGACCGACGCCGCGCGGTGGCGGCTCCTCCGCGCCGCGCCCCACGACCGGCCCCTCGACGGGCCCCCGCTCCTCGTACGGCACGAGCGCAACCCGCTCTTCCGCGTCCAGTACGCCCACTCCCGCGCCCGGCGCCTCCTCGTCAACGCGGCCCAGCTCGGCGTCCTCCCCGTCCACGAGGACGACGGCACCGGCGTCGAGGGCCCGCTCCCCGGGCTCCTCCGCGACCACCCCGGCGTCCTCCTCGCCGCCGCCCGCCACCGCGCCCCCGACCGGGTCGCACGGCACCTCGAAGCCGTCGCCGACGCGCTGCTCGGCTTCCAGCACACCGTTCTGCCGCTCGGCGACGAGAAACCCTCGGCCGCCCACCGCTCCCGGCTCGCGCTCGCCGAAGCCGCCGGGACGGTGCTCGCCGGCGGCCTCTCCGTGCTCGGCATCAGCGCACCCGACCGGATCTGAAAGAGCAGACCAGACATGAGCCGTTCCGCCCACCCCGCCGGCCCCCGCCACGCCGACGTCCTCCCCGAGGGCCACTACACCGCCCCGCCCGCCGACCTGAACACGCTCGACCCCAAGGTCTGGGCGCGGACCGTCGCCCGGGACGAGCAGGGGATCGCGACCGTCGGCGGACTGCGCGTCACCGACCTCGCCGAGGAGTTCGGGACCCCCGCCTACTTCCTCGACGAGACCGACTTCCGCGCCCGCTGCCGCGCCTGGGCCGACGCCTTCGGCCCCGGCGCCGACGTCTTCTACGCCGGCAAGGCGTTCCTCTCCCGCGCGATCGTCCGCTGGCTCCACGAGGAGGGGCTCAACCTCGACGTCTGCTCCGGCGGCGAGCTCACCACCGCGCTCTCCGCCGGGATGCCCGCCGAGCGGATCGCCTTCCACGGCAACAACAAGAGCGAGGCCGAGATCCGGCGGGCCGTCGAGGCCGGCGTCGGCCGGATCGTCCTCGACTCCTTCCAGGAAATCGTCCGCGTCTCCCACGTCGCGCAGTCCCTCGGCAAGCGGCAGCGCGTCCAGATCCGCGTCACCGTCGGCGTCGAGGCGCACACCCACGAGTTCATCGCCACCGCCCACGAGGACCAGAAGTTCGGCATCGCGCTCGCCGGAGGACAGGCCGCCGAGGCCGTCCGCCGGGCGCTGAAGCTCGACGGCCTGGAGCTCATCGGCATCCACTCCCACATCGGCTCGCAGATCTTCGACATGGCCGGCTTCGAGGTCTCCGCCCGCCGCGTCGTCCAGCTCCTCGCCGAGGTGCGCGACGAGCACGGCGTCGAGCTGCCCGAGATCGACCTCGGCGGCGGCCTCGGCATCGCGTACACCTCCGAGGACGACCCGCGCGAGCCGCACGAGATCGCCAAGGCGCTCAGCGAGATCGTGACGCGGGAGTGCGAGGCCGCCGGGCTGCGGACGCCGCGGATCTCCGTGGAGCCGGGCCGGGCCATCGTCGGACCGACCGCGTTCACGCTCTACCGGGTCGGCACGATCAAGCCGCTCGACGGGCTGCGCACGTACGTGAGCGTGGACGGCGGCATGTCGGACAACATCCGCACCGCCCTGTACGACGCCGAGTACAGCGTCAGCCTCGTCTCCCGCGTCAGCGACGCCGAGCCGATGCTCTCCCGCGTCGTCGGCAAGCACTGCGAGAGCGGCGACATCGTCGTCCGGGACGCCTTCCTCCCCGCCGACCTGGCCCCCGGCGACCTGATCGCCGTGCCGGCCACCGGCGCCTACTGCCGCTCCATGGCGAGCAACTACAACCACGCCCTCCGGCCGCCCGTCGTGGCGGTCCGGGACGGCGAAGCAAGGGTCATCGTCCGGCGGGAGACGGAGGAAGATCTCCTGCGTCTCGACGTCGGCTGATGAAATAGTCGGGTGATGGAATCGATGTCTCAGGATCCGGACGGACGGCGGAATCCTCCGTCCGGTGAGTGAGACTTGTCCCCATCCCCGCCGGAACCGTAGAGATACGAATCAAGAAGTACGAGAAACGAGGTCGGATGATGCGTACGCGTCCGCTGAAGGTGGCGCTGCTGGGCTGTGGAGTTGTCGGCTCCGAGGTGGCGCGCATCATGACGACGCACGCCGACGACCTCGCCGCGCGCATCGGCGCGCCGGTCGAGCTCGCCGGCGTGGCCGTCCGCCGGCCCGACAAGGTCCGCGGCGGCGTCGACCCCGCGCTGATCACCACCGACGCGACCGCCCTGGTCAAACGCGGGGACATCGACGTCGTCGTCGAGGTGATCGGCGGGATCGAGCCGGCCCGCACCCTCATCACCACCGCCTTCGAGCACGGCGCCTCGGTGGTCTCCGCCAACAAGGCGCTGCTCGCCCGGGACGGCGCGGCCCTGTACGCCGCCGCCGAGCAGCACGGGCAGGACCTGTACTACGAGGCCGCCGTCGCCGGCGCCATCCCGCTGATCCGCCCGCTGCGCGAGTCCCTCGCCGGCGACAAGATCAACCGGGTGATGGGCATCGTCAACGGCACCACGAACTTCATCCTCGACAAGATGGACTCGACCGGCGCCGGCTACCAGGAGGCCCTGGACGAGGCCACCGCGCTCGGTTACGCCGAGGCCGACCCGACCGCCGACGTGGAGGGCTTCGACGCCGCCGCCAAGGCCGCCATCCTCGCCGGGATCGCCTTCCACACGCGCGTGCGCCTCGACGACGTCTACCGCGAGGGCATGACCGAGGTCACCGCCGCCGACTTCGCCTCGGCGAAGCAGATGGGCTGCACCATCAAGCTGCTCGCGATCTGCGAGCGGGCGGCCGACGGCGAGTCCGTCACCGCGCGCGTGCACCCGGCGATGATCCCGCTCAGCCACCCGCTGGCCTCCGTCCGCGAGGCGTACAACGCGGTCTTCGTCGAGGCGGAGGCCGCCGGGCGGCTCATGTTCTACGGCCCCGGCGCCGGCGGCTCGCCGACCGCCTCCGCCGTCCTCGGCGACCTCGTCGCCGTCTGCCGCAACCGTCTCAACGAGGCGACGGGCCCCGGCGAGTCCGCGTACACCCGCCTGCCCGTGAGCTCCATGGGCGAGGTCGTCACGCGGTACCACATCAGCCTCGACGTGGCCGACAAGCCGGGCGTCCTCGCCCAGGTCGCGACGGTCTTCGCCGAGCACGGCGTGTCGATCGACACGGTCCGTCAGCAGGGCAAGGACGGCGAGGCCTCCCTCGTCGTCGTCACCCACCGCGCGGCCGACGCCGCCCTCTCGGGGACGGTCGAGGCACTGCGCAAGCTCGACACCGTGCGCGGTGTCGCCAGCATCATGCGTGTTGAAGGGGAGTAAGGACCCATGACCAACCAGGGCACCCACCAGTGGCGCGGCATCATCGAGGAGTACCGGGACCGCCTTCCGGTCACGGACACGACGCCGGTCGTCACGCTCCGTGAGGGCGGTACGCCGCTCGTCCCCGCTCAGGTCCTCTCCGAGCGCACGGGCTGCGAGGTGCACCTCAAGGTCGAGGGCGCCAACCCCACCGGTTCCTTCAAGGACCGGGGCATGACCATGGCCATCACCCGGGCCAAGGAGGAGGGCGCCAAGGCGGTCATCTGCGCCTCCACCGGCAACACCTCCGCCTCCGCCGCCGCCTACGCGGTGCGGGCCGGGATGGTCTCCGCGGTGCTCGTGCCCCAGGGCAAGATCGCGCTCGGCAAGATGGGCCAGGCCCTCGTGCACGGCGCGAAGATCCTCCAGGTCGACGGCAACTTCGACGACTGCCTGACGCTGGCCCGCTCGCTCTCCGAGAACTACCCGGTGGCGCTGGTCAATTCGGTCAACCCGGTCCGCATCGAAGGCCAGAAGACCGCCGCGTTCGAGATCGTGGACATGCTGGGCGACGCGCCCGACGTCCACGTGCTGCCCGTCGGCAACGCGGGCAACATCACCGCGTACTGGAAGGGGTACCGCGAGTACGCCGAGGACGGCCTCGCCACCCGCCGGCCGCGCATGTGGGGCTTCCAGGCCTCCGGCTCGGCCCCGCTGGTGCGCGGCGAGGTCGTCAAGGACCCGTCGACCATCGCCACCGCGATCCGCATCGGCAACCCGGCCTCCTGGGAGTACGCGATCGCCGCGCGCGACGAGTCGGGCGGCTTCATCGACGAGGTGACGGACCGTGAGATCCTGCGCGCCTACCGCCTGTTGGCCGCGCAGGAGGGCGTCTTCGTGGAGCCCGCCTCGGCCGCCTCGGTCGCCGGCCTGCTGAAGGCCGCCGAGCAGGGCAAGGTCGACCCGGGCCAGCGGATCGTCTGCACGGTCACCGGGAACGGCCTGAAGGACCCCGACTGGGCCGTCGCCGGCGCCCCGCAGCCCGTCACCGTCCCCGTGGACGCCGCGGCCGCCGCCGAGCGGCTCGGACTGGCCTGATCCCGATGCCCCGGACGGGGGAGCGGATGCTCGGGAACGAGCGGAAAACTCCCCCGTCGGGGTGAGGGCCCTGGTCGAAACCCGATCAGGAACGTACATAGGCGCACAGGTTGGCGCGCGACACGCATCGTGCGCCTCCCGTGCGCCCTATGTCGCCACAGAACCTTCCTTCGATAGGCTGTACCGAACCCGCCCCGGCGCATATGCGCGGTGTCGTTGCCGTCGTCGCCTCCCCGCGACCGAAACGGCCGAAACGGCACCCCGGGTTCTCCAGCACTTCTCTTGAACACCCCGTTGCCGCAGTCAAGGAGAGTCATCGAGCGATGGCCGGTCCCGCGTTCCGCGCCGCCGCCGTACGGGTGCGCGTCCCCGCCACCAGCGCCAACCTCGGCCCGGGCTTCGACGCCTTCGGCCTGTCGCTGGGCCTCTACGACGACGTCGTCGTCCGGGTCGCCGACTCCGGGCTGCACGTCGACATCGCCGGAGAGGGCGCCGAGACCCTCCCGCGCGACGAGAGCCACCTGCTCGTCCGCTCCCTGCGCACGGCCTTCGACCTGCTCGGCGGACAGCCGCGCGGCCTGGAGGTCGTCTGCGCCAACCGCATCCCGCACGGCCGCGGCCTCGGCTCCTCCTCCGCCGCCATCTGCGCCGGCATCGTCGCCGCCCGCGCCGTGACCATAGGCGGCGACGCCAAGCTCGACGAGGCCGCCCTCCTGGAGCTGGCCACCGAGATCGAGGGCCACCCCGACAACGTCGCCGCCTGTCTGCTCGGCGGCTTCACCCTCGCCTGGACCGAGGCCGGCGGCGCGCGGGCGATCAGGATGGACCCCTCGGATTCCATCGTTCCGGTGGTTTTCGTGCCCGGGAAGCCGGTGCTGACCGAGACCGCCCGCGGACTCCTGCCGCGCACCGTCCCGCACGTGGACGCCGCCGCCAACGCCGGCCGCGCCGCCCTCCTCGTCGAGGCCCTGACCCGCCGCCCCGAGCTGCTGCTCGCGGCCACCGAGGACCGGCTGCACCAGGAGTACCGCGCCCCCGCGATGCCGGAGAGCATCGCACTTGTGAACCGGCTGCGGGCCGACGGAGTGCCCGCGGTCATCTCCGGCGCGGGCCCCACGGTCCTCGCGCTGGCCGACAACGAGGCGGCCGACAAGGTCGCCCTGCTCGCGGGCGAGGGATGGGCCGCCAACCGGCTCGACCTCGACGCGTCCGGAGCGAGCGTGCTGCCGCTGGCGCCCTAGCGGCGCGGCGGCGGACGCCGTACGGGACGCCGGGCAGCGTCCTGAACACGCGATTGCCGGTGAGGGAGAGGGGGAATGTTTGTTGGAGCCGGTAGTGTTAACCTCAAGTCTGCACCCGACCTCTTTGTGGAGCGGTGCGGAGTGTCCCCTCAGGGACCACCCATTCTTCCGGGAGCCTCCCCAACTGCCTGAGCAGCCTGCCTGAGCAGTTTCGAGCACGCTCCGGAACCGGCACGACACCCCTCGCTCCCACCCGCGAGGGCCGAGCAGGGGGCGCTCGGGCCGGACACAGCACGTTTCTCTCCTCTCGCCGCATTCCGGCGGGACCACCGCCCCGGCCACGGTCCGCCAACCAGGACCGCTGCCGGACAGCACAACCGGTCGCCGAGCCACAGGGCCGACGTCCGCTCCAGGGAAGGACCCTTCGTGAGCGACACCACCGATCTGATGGGCGTGACTGCCGACAGCACTGTCGACGCCACCGCGCCCGCCGCAGGTGCTGCCAGTGGCGGCACCGCACGGCGCCGCCGCTCCGGCACCGGCCTCGAGGGCATGGTCCTGGCCGAGCTGCAGCAGGTCGCGTCCGGCCTCGGCATCAGGGGCACCGCGCGGATGCGCAAGAGCCAGCTGATCGAGGTCATCAAGGAGGCGCAGGCCGGGGGTTCCCCCCAGGCCGCCGCCCCCGCCAAGACCGACGCCGCCGCCGAGGCCAAGCCGAAGCGCCGCGCCACCTCCAAGGCCCGTACGGGCGAGACCGCCGAGGCCGTCGAGCCGAAGGCGGAGAAGGCCGAGCAGGCCCCCGCCCAGCAGCAGATCGACATCCCGGGCCAGCCGTCGAAGCCGACCGCCGCCGAGCAGGGCGACGAGCAGCCGTCCGGTGAGCGCCGCCGCCGCCGGGCCACCGCCCCCGCCGGTTCGCCGGAGGGCGCCGAGGGCGCCGCGCAGGCCGTGAAGACCGAGACGCGCGTCGAGCCCAAGGGCGAGCCGCAGGGCGACAGGGCCGAGGCCGCCGTGGACGGCGCCGAGGGCCGCAGCCGCCGGGACCGCCGGGACCGCCGCGACCGCCAGCGCGAGCGCGGCAAGGGCGACGACCAGCAGCAGGGCGGCGGCCAGCGCAAGGACCAGCAGCGCCAGGGCCAGGGCCAGGGTCAGCAGCAGGGCCAGGGTCAGGGCGCGCAGGGCGGCTTCCAGGACGACGACGACTTCGAGGGCGGCCGTCGCGGCCGTCGCGGCCGCTACCGCGACCGCCGCGGGCGCCGCGGGCGCGACGAGTTCGCCGCCGGCGAGCCGCAGGTCTCCGAGGACGACGTCCTGATCCCCGTCGCGGGCATCCTCGACATCCTCGACAACTACGCGTTCATCCGGACCTCCGGCTACCTGCCCGGCCCGAACGACGTGTACGTCTCCCTCGCCCAGGTCCGCAAGAGCGGCCTGCGCAAGGGCGACCACCTCACCGGCGCGGTCCGCCAGCCGAAGGAGGGCGAGCGCCGCGAGAAGTTCAACGCGCTGGTCCGCCTCGACTCGGTCAACGGCATGGCGCCGGACTCCGGCCGCGGCCGCCCCGAGTTCAACAAGCTGACCCCGCTCTACCCGCAGGACCGGCTCCGCCTGGAGACCGACCCGGGCGTGCTGACCACGCGGATCATCGACCTCGTGTCGCCGATCGGCAAGGGCCAGCGCGGTCTGATCGTGGCCCCGCCGAAGACCGGCAAGACCATGATCATGCAGGCGATCGCCAACGCGATCACCCACAACAACCCCGAGTGCCACCTGATGGTCGTCCTCGTCGACGAGCGTCCGGAAGAGGTCACCGACATGCAGCGGTCGGTGAAGGGCGAGGTCATCTCCTCGACCTTCGACCGCCCGGCCGAGGACCACACCACCGTCGCCGAGCTGGCCATCGAGCGCGCCAAGCGCCTCGTCGAGCTGGGTCACGACGTGGTCGTCCTGCTGGACTCCATCACCCGCCTGGGCCGCGCGTACAACCTCGCGGCGCCCGCCTCCGGCCGCATCCTGTCCGGTGGTGTCGACTCGACCGCGCTCTACCCGCCGAAGCGCTTCTTCGGTGCCGCGCGCAACATCGAGGACGGCGGCTCGCTGACCATCCTGGCCACCGCGCTGGTCGACACCGGCTCGCGCATGGACGAGGTGATCTTCGAGGAGTTCAAGGGCACCGGCAACATGGAGCTCAAGCTCGACCGGAAGCTCGCCGACAAGCGGATCTTCCCGGCCGTCGACGTCGACGCCTCGGGCACCCGCAAGGAGGAGATCCTCCTCGGCAGCGACGAGCTCGCCATCACCTGGAAGCTCCGCCGCGTGCTGCACGCGCTCGACCAGCAGCAGGCGATCGAGCTGCTCCTGGACAAGCTCAAGCAGACGAAGTCGAACGGCGAGTTCCTGCTGCAGATCCAGAAGACGACGCCGGGCGGCAACAACGACTGAGGTCGTCGAGGAGACCCGCGTCACACCGCGGGGGACGGCCCCAGGGCCGTAACCCGTTCGTGACCTGCGCAGACGCTGTGCCCGCCGCTCCCCGAGCGGCGGGCACAGCGCGTTTCCGGGGCTCACCCACCGAAACCTCACAGGTCCGTATGCAACCCTTTCGGGCGCTTCGCCGTCACAACAGGTGAACCAGAGGCCCGAGGGAAGACGATGACCGAGCAGAACAGGAACGGCCGCGCCCGCACGGGCGCCGGCGGACGACGCCGCAAGCCGCCCGCCCGACGCCGCCGCGCCGGCATAGCCGTGTCCGGCGCCGCGGCCGTGCTCGTCCTGGCCGGCGCCGGACTCGGGTACGTCTACCTCAAGCTCGACGGCAACCTCCAGGGCGTCGACATCAACGCCCAGCTCGGCACCGACCGCCCCAAGAACGTCGACGACGGCTCGCTGGACATCCTCGTCCTCGGCTCCGACTCCCGCTCCGGCGACAACGGCGCCTACGGCAAGGACGAGGGCGGCGCCCGCTCCGACACCGCGATGGTCGTCCACGTCTACGAGGGCCACAAGAAAGCGAGCGTCGTCTCCGTCCCCCGCGACACCCTCGTCGAGCGCCCCGCCTGCGTCGACGGGCAGGGCGCCGAGGTCGCCGGCGAGAGCCGCGCCATGTTCAACACCGCGTACGAGGTCGGCGGCCCCGCCTGCGCCGTCAAGACCGTCGAGAGCATGTCCGGCATCCGCATGGACCACTACATCGAGGTCGACTTCACCGGCTTCAAGAAGCTCATCGACACCCTCGGCGGCGTCGAGATCACCACCACCCGGGCCATCAAGGACCCCAAGAGCCACCTCGACCTGGAACCCGGCACCCACACCCTCGACGGCGAGCGGTCCCTCGGCCTCGTCCGCACCCGCAAGAGCGTCGGCGACGGCAGCGACCTCGGCCGCATCCAGCTCCAGCAGGCCTTCATGAAGGCCTTCGTCGAGCAGGTCAAGGACGTCGGCGTCGGAACCAGTCCCAAGAAGCTCCTCGACCTCGCCGACGCCGCCACCAAGGCCATCACCCCGGACTCCGAGCTCGACTCCGTCCAGGAGCTCATGGGCTTCGCCCGGGGCCTCATGGGCATCTCCGCCCAGGACGTCCACATGGTGACCCTCCCCGTCCGGTACGACCCCCTGGACCCCAACCGGGTCGTCCCCGTCGAGGAGAAGGCCCAGCAGGTCTGGAAGGCCCTGAAGGCCGACCGGCCGATCCCCGCCGCGGCCACCGAGGACACCGCCACCGGCAAGGCCGACGGCGTCGTGAAGTAGCCGCGCGGCCCCCCGCCCGCCCCCGGGAATACCGGCGGTCGCACCCCGGTTTGGGGAGATGCGGCCGGTCCTGGCAGACTGGTACGTCGGCCCCGGTTCACGTCCGCCGCAACCCGCGGCGACGACCCGGCGCCCTCCCGGAACTAGGAGACACCTTGAAGCGCGAGATCCACCCCGAGTACGTCGAGACCCAGGTCAGCTGCACCTGTGGCGCGTCGTTCACCACCCGTAGCACCCTGACCGAGGGCACCATCCGTGCCGAGGTCTGCTCCGAGTGCCACCCGTTCTACACGGGCAAGCAGAAGATCCTCGACACGGGTGGCCGCGTCGCCCGCTTCGAGGCCCGCTTCGGCAAGGCCGCCGGCTCCGCCAAGAAGTAGCGAGCCCCCGCGCCGGTCACCGGCCGCCCCCGCGCGGGGCGGCCGGGACCGGCGCTTTGGCGTCCCCGTAGCAACTGACGAAACCAGGAGCCCGAAGATGTTCGAGGCGGTCGAGGAACTGGTCGGCGAGCACGCCGACCTCGAGAAGAAGCTCGCCGACCCGTCGGTCCACGCCGACCAGGCCAACGCGCGCAAGCTGAACAAGCGCTACGCCGAGCTGACCCCGATCGTCGGCACGTACCGCGCCTGGAAGCGGACCGGGGACGACATCGAGACGGCCCGGGAGTTCGCGCACGACGACCCCGACTTCGCCGCCGAGGTCAAGGAGCTGGAGAAGCAGCGCGAGGAGCTCACCGAGAAGCTCCGCCTCCTGCTGATCCCGCGCGACCCCAGCGACGACAAGGACGTCATCCTGGAGATCAAGGCCGGCGCTGGCGGCGACGAGTCCGCCCTCTTCGCCGGGGACCTGCTCCGCATGTACCTCCGCTACGCCGAGCGCGTCGGCTGGAAGACCGAGATCATCGACGCCACCGAGTCCGAGCTCGGCGGCTACAAGGACGTCCAGGTCGCCGTGAAGACCAAGGGAGGCCAGGGCGCCACCGAGCCCGGCCAGGGCGTCTGGGCCCGGCTCAAGTACGAGGGCGGCGTCCACCGCGTGCAGCGCGTGCCCGCCACCGAGTCCCAGGGCCGCATCCACACCTCCGCCGCCGGCGTGCTCGTCACCCCGGAGGCCGAGGAGGTCGACGTCGAGATCCACGCCAACGACCTGCGCATCGACGTCTACCGTTCTTCCGGCCCCGGCGGCCAGTCGGTCAACACCACCGACTCCGCGGTCCGCATCACCCACCTGCCGACCGGCATCGTCGCCTCCTGCCAGAACGAGAAGAGCCAGCTCCAGAACAAGGAGCAGGCCATGCGCATCCTGCGCTCCCGGCTCCTCGCCGCCGCCCAGGAGAAGGCCGAGGCCGAGGCCGCCGACGCCCGCCGCAGCCAGGTCCGCACGGTCGACCGCTCCGAGAAGATCCGCACGTACAACTTCCCGGAGAACCGCATCTCCGACCACCGCGTCGGCTTCAAGGCGTACAACCTCGACCAGGTCCTCGACGGCGAGCTCGACGCCGTCATCCAGGCCTGCGTCGACGCCGACTCGGCGGCGAAGCTCGCCGCGACCTGACCCACCCCCCTGCGCAAGGCCCCCCTCAAGCCCCGCCCCGCACCACGGAGGACCGCGTGAACCTGCTGCTCGCCGAGGTGGCCCAGGCCACCCAGCGGCTGGCCGACGCCGGCGTTCCCTCACCGCGTTTCGACGCCGAGGAGCTCGCCGCGTTCGTGCACGGCGTCAAGCGGGGGGAGCTGCACAACGTCAAGGACGCCGACTTCGACGCCCGCTACTGGGAGGCCATCGCCCGCCGCGAGGCGCGCGAGCCCCTCCAGCACATCACCGGCCGGGCGTTCTTCCGCTACCTGGAGCTCCAGGTCGGCCCCGGCGTCTTCGTGCCCCGGCCGGAGACCGAGTCCGTGGTCGGCTGGGCCATAGACGCCGTCCGCGCGATGGACGTCGTCGAGCCGCTCATCGTCGACCTCTGCACCGGCTCCGGGGCCATCGCCCTCGCCATGGCGCAGGAGGTGCCCCGCTCGCGCGTCCACGCGGTGGAACTCTCCGAGGACGCCCTCGTCTGGACCCGGAAGAACGCCGACGGCTCCCGCGTCACCGTCCACCAGGGCGACGCGCTCACCGCCCTCCCGGAGCTGAACGGCCAGGTCGACCTGGTCATCTCCAACCCGCCGTACATCCCCCTCACCGAGTGGGAGTACGTCGCCCCCGAGGCCCGCGACCACGACCCCGAGATGGCCCTCTTCTCCGGCGAGGACGGCCTCGACACCATCCGCGGCATCGAGCGCACCGCCCACCGGCTGCTGCGCCCCGGCGGCCTCGTCGTCATCGAGCACGCCGACACCCAGGGCGGCCAGGTGCCGTGGATCTTCAACGAGGAGGCCGGCTGGGCGGACGCCGCCGACCACCCCGACCTCAACAACCGGCCGCGCTTCGCGACCGCCCGCAAGGCGATGCCATGAGCAGGCACCGCACCACCACGACAGAGGAGGAGCGCGACTGATGGCACGCCGATACGACTGCAACGAGGCGACCGACCGCGCGACCGGCCTGCGCGAAGCCGCGTCGGCGGTCCGCCGCGGCGAGCTCGTCGTGCTCCCCACCGACACCGTGTACGGCATCGGCGCGGACGCCTTCGGCCGCGAGGCCGTCGCGGACCTGCTCGCCGCCAAGGGGCGGGGCCCCGGCATGCCCGTCCCCGTCCTCATCGGCTCCCCGAACACCCTGCACGGCCTCGTCACCGACTTCTCCGAGCACGCGTGGGAGCTGGTCGACGCCTTCTGGCCCGGCGCGCTCACCCTCGTCGCCCGGCACCAGCCGTCCCTCCAGTGGGACCTCGGCGACACCCGCGGCACCGTCGCCATCCGGATGCCGCTGCACCCGGTCGCCATCGAGCTGCTCACCGAGGTCGGCCCGATGGCCGTCACCTCGGCCAACCTCACCGGGCACCCCGCGCCGGAGGACTGCGACGCCGCCCAGCAGATGCTCGGCGACTCCGTCTCCGTCTACCTCGACGGCGGTCCGACGCCCGGCATCGTCCCCTCCTCCATCGTCGACGTCACGGGCAAGGTCCCGGTGCTGCTGCGCGAGGGCGCGCTGTCACCGGAGGAGCTCCGCAAGGTCGTACCCGACCTCGAGGTGGCCAGTTGACCGCCCCTGAGGGGCGTGGCATAGCGGGGTACGAGAACGGCGGCACCTTCCGCATCCTCCACGTCAGCACCGGCAACGTCTGCCGCTCGCCCATCACCGAGCGGCTGACCCGCCACGCCCTGCTCCAGCGGCTCGGCGACGGGCTCGGCCGGGGCCTCATCGTGGAGAGCGCCGGCACCTGGGGCCACGAGGGCGCCCCCATGGAGACCAACGCCGAGCTGGTCCTCGCCGACTTCGGCGCCGACCACACCGGCTTCGTCGGGCGCGAGCTCCTCGACGAGCACGTCATCCGCGCCGACCTCGTCCTCACCGCGACCCGCGACCACCGCGCGCAGGTCATCTCGATGGGCCACTCGGCGGGCCTGCGCACCTTCACCCTGAAGGAGTTCACCCGCCTGGTCCGCGCCATCGACCCCGCCACCCTCCCCGACCCCCGCGACGGCGTGGTCGAACGCGCCCGCGCCCTGGTCCGCGCCGCCGCCGCTCTACGCGGGTGGCTCCTGGCCCCCTCCGCCGAGGCCGACGAGGTCAACGACCCCTACGGCGCCCCCATCACCGTCTTCCGCTCCATCGGCGACGAGATCCAGGAGGCCCTGGACCCGGTCGTCACGGCCCTGACGGGCGTGCCGACGCGACGCTGACGCGACGGGGCGCGCCCCTGCCCGGCGGTTCGGAGGCCGCCGCAGCGGCCCGAAGCCCGGGAAGGCCCCCCGGGGCCGAGCGGTGCGAGGGGTGCGTCGGGAGGAGGGGTTCCAGGAGGCCCTGGACCCGGTCGTCACGGCCCTGACGGGCGTACCGACGCGACGCTGACGCGACGGGGCGCGCGTCGAGGAGAAGGGGTTCCAGGAAGCCCCCGGGGCCGAGCGGTGCGAGGGGTGCGTCGGGAGGAGGGGTTCCAGGAGGCCCTCGACCCGGTCGTCACGGCCCCGACGGGCGTGCCGGCGGGGTCGTCCGGAGGGGCGGGCTCGGGGTGTCGCGCCTACATTGGTGCTACGTCCCTCCAGGCCCGGAGTCAGCCATGTCGGTCAGCGCGCCCCCCGAAGAGGTCCTCGACGTCCTGCGGCGGCAGGACCCGCAGATCGCCGACGTGCTGCTGGGGGAGGCGCGGCGGCAGGCCGAGACGCTCCAGCTGATCGCGGCCGAGAACTTCACCTCGCCGGCGGTGCTCGCCGCCCTGGGCTCGCCGCTCGCCAACAAGTACGCCGAGGGGTATCCGGGGGCCCGGTACCACGGGGGCTGCGAGTACGCCGACGCCGCCGAGCGGATCGCCGTGGAACGGGCCACCGCGCTCTTCGGAGCCGATCACGCGAACCTCCAGCCCCACTCGGGCTCCTCGGCCGTCCTGGCGGCGTACGCGGCCCTTCTCAGGCCCGGTGACACGGTCCTGGCCATGGGTCTGGACCACGGCGGGCACCTCACCCACGGCGCGCCGGCGAACTTCTCCGGCCGCTGGTTCGACTTCGTCCCGTACGGCGTCGACGCCGAGACCGGGCTCATCGACTACGAGCAGCTCGCCGCGCTCGCCCGCCACCACCGCCCCAAGGCGATCGTCTGCGGCTCGATCTCCTACCCCCGCCACCCCGACTACGCGCTCTTCCGGGCCGTCGCCGACGAGGTCGGGGCGTACCTGATCGCCGACGCGGCCCACCCCATCGGCCTCGTCGCCGGGGGAGCGGCGCCGAACCCGGTCCCGTACGCGGACGTCGTCTGCGCCACCACCCACAAGGTGCTGCGCGGCCCGCGCGGTGGGATGGTGCTGTGCACGGCGGAGCTGGCCGACCGGGTCGACCGGGCGGTCTTCCCCTTCACCCAGGGCGGCGCCCAGATGCACACCATCGCGGCGAAGGCGGTGGCGCTGGGGGAGGCGTCCACCCCGGCCTTCACCGCGTACGCCCATCGTGTGGTGGAACACGCGCGCGTGCTGGCGGCCGCGCTCGCCGCCGAGGGCTTCGCGCTGACCACCGGCGGCACCGACACCCACCTCGTCACCGCCGACCCCGCGCCGCTGGGCGTCGACGGACGGACCGCGCGGGCCCGGCTCTCCGCCGCCGGGATCGTCCTGGACACCTGCGCCCTGCCGTACGGGGACCGGCGCGGGATCCGGCTCGGCACCGCCGCGGTCACCACCCAGGGGATGGGCGCCCCGGAGATGGCCCGGATCGCCGCCCTCTTCACCGCCGCGCTGCGCGACGAACCGGAGGAGACGGCTCGGGTACGGGCCGAGGTACAGGAGTTGACCAGCGGTTTTCCCCCGTATGGACGGTGAGCCGAAAGCGGCCGCAACCGTTCCGGGCTCCGGGGTGTCTCCAACCACGTGGACGGCACGGCTAGGGTGTGGGGCTGAGATGGCCAGCGATTCCTGTGGGGACAGCCCGTGCGTGATTACCTGCTGACGCTCTGTGTCACGGCCGCGGTGACCTATCTGCTGACCGGTCCGGTGCGGAAGTTCGCCATCGCGACCGGCGCGATGCCGGAGATCCGCGCGCGCGACGTGCACCGAGAACCGACTCCGCGACTCGGTGGCATCGCCATGTTCTTCGGGCTGTGCGCGGGCCTGCTCGTCGCCGACCACCTCCAGAACCTCAACAGCGTCTTCGACCAGTCGAACGAGCCGCGGGCGCTGCTCTCCGGCGCCGCCCTGATCTGGCTGATCGGCGTCCTGGACGACAAGTTCGAGCTGGACGCGCTGATCAAGCTGGGCGCCCAGATGATCTCGGCCGGCGTCATGGTGGCGCAGGGCCTGACGATCCTGTGGCTGCCGATCCCGGGCGTCGGCACGGTCGCGCTGACCCAGTGGCAGGGCACCCTGCTGACGGTCGCCCTGGTCGTCCTCACCATCAACGCGGTCAACTTCGTCGACGGTCTCGACGGCCTCGCCGCCGGCATGGTCTGCATCGCGACCGGCGCCTTCTTCCTGTACGCGTACCGGCTCTGGTACGGCTACACGATCGAGGCGGCTGCCCCCGCGACCCTCTTCGCCGCGATCCTCATGGGCATGTGCCTGGGCTTCCTGCCGCACAACATGCACCCGGCGCGGATCTTCATGGGCGACTCCGGCTCGATGCTGATCGGCCTGATCCTGGCCGCCTCCGCCATCTCCATCACCGGCCAGGTGGACCCCGACACCCTGAAGATCTTCGAGGGTTCGACCCGCGAGGCGACCCACGCGGCGCTGCCGGTCTTCATCCCGCTGATCCTGCCGCTGACCATCATCGCGATCCCGATGACCGACCTGGTCCTGGCGATCGTGCGGCGCACCTGGAAGGGCCAGTCGCCGTTCGCCGCCGACCGCGGCCACCTGCACCACCGGCTCCTGGAGATCGGCCACTCGCACAGCCGGGCCGTGCTGATCATGTACTTCTGGTCCGCGCTGATCGCCTTCGGCGCGCTCGCCTACTCGGTCCACTCGACCTCGATGTGGATCGTCCTGGCCATCACCGCGCTGAGCGCCCTCGGCCTGGTGCTGCTCCTGCTGCCGCGCTTCTCGCCGCGGGCGCCCCGCTGGGCCGAGGCCGTCGTGCCGCCGCGCTACCGGAGGCGCAAGCCGCTCCCGGAGCCGGAGCCGGAGCACGCCGCGGTCGAGGAGGAGCGGGTCCCGGTGCCGGCGGGGCTGCACGGCTCGACGGCCATCGGTCACCGTTCGCGCTTCTCCGACCGGAGGAAGGCCGGAACGCCCAGTTGACGAAAGCCTCAGCGGGGCCCAATACCAGACAAGGTGCCCCGCTGTCGCGCACAACCGCGCGTTGCCACCCTCATGTGTGACAGTTGGCACACCTTAGGGTAAAGACCTATTCAAATAGTTTGTGATACGGTTCACGAGACCCGGCGCCAGTGCCGAAAGACCGTAGTGCGACGGTCTGTTGGCCCCGAGACCCACCTCGGACCGGGCTTACGCTCGTCCCTGACGACACCATCGCCCCCTCCAGCAAGCGGAGACACCGCCATGCCTTCCAACGACGCACGCCTCCTCCTCTCGGCCGTCGTACCCACTGCCGCCGTCGGCGCCATCGCCACGGTGATCAGCGGCATCGTCGCCGGCGGGAAGGGAGCGATCGGCGCCGTCCTCGGCACTCTGGTCGTGATCCTCTTCATGGGCATCGGGATGCTGGTGCTCCAGCGGACGGCAAAGAAGCTTCCGCAGCTGTTCCAGGCCATGGGGCTCTTGCTCTACACGACCCAGCTGCTGGTGCTCTTCGTCTTCCTGGCCTTGCTGAAGGGCACCACGGTGTTCGACTTCAAGGCCTTCGCCTTCACGCTGCTCGCGGCGACCGTGGTGTGGGTCGCGGCCCAGGCCCGTGCCTACATGAAGGCCAAGATCGCGTACGTCGAGCCCGAGAAGACGGGTTCGAAGTCGTGAAGGGTAGGGCCGGGATAAAGACGCGTTCGGCTTCCTGCTATCGTCCGGTGCCAACTGCGGCACTGCGGGCGCGGGCATCCGAAGCGGCGCCTGTCCCAGCGCGAGGCTCGATGCCGACCCGCCGCCCCCTTATCCGTAAGACCAGTCCAGTGCCGACCCGCGGCTGCGTGCCGCGCCGACACAACGAGGTTGCCGTACCTATGCGCCACGCTGAAGGAGCCCGCGGTGAGTGCTGACCAGACGCTTGCCTTCGACCCGGATTGCCACATCTTCACCGGATGCGGCTTCCCGGCTCCGGGCCTGCACACGTTCATCTACGAGCCGATCGCGACGTGGGGCGGCTTCGAGCTGACCAAGCCCATGCTGCTCGCGGTCCTGAGCTCCGTCGTGGTGGTCGGTTTCTTCTGGGCGGCCTTCCGCAAGCCGAAGCTGGTCCCCGGCAAGATGCAGATGATCGGCGAGGCCGGTTACGACTTCGTGCGCCGCGGCATCGTCTACGAGATCATCGGCAAGAAGGACGGCGAGAAGTACGTCCCCTTCATGGTGTCGATGTTCTTCCTCGTCTGGATGATGAACCTCTGGTCGATCATCCCGCTGGCCCAGTTCCCGGTCACCTCGCTGATCGCCTTCCCGGCGGCCCTGGCGCTGATCGTGTACGTCGTCTGGGTCTCGCTGACCTTCAAGAAGCACGGCTTCGTCGGCGGCTGGAAGAACATCGTCGGCTGGGACAAGTCCCTCGGCCCGATCCTCCCGCTGGTCGTCGTCCTCGAGTTCTTCTCGAACCTGATCATCCGGCCCTTCACGCACGCGGTCCGACTGTTCGCGAACATGTTCGCCGGTCACCTGCTGATCGTGATGTTCTCGCTGGCCTCCTGGTACCTGCTCAACGGCATCGGCATCGTCTACGCCGGCACGTCCTTCGTGATGGTCCTCGTGATGACCGCCTTCGAGCTCTTCATCCAGGCCGTCCAGGCGTACGTCTTCGTCCTCCTGGCCTGCAGCTACGTCCAGGGCGCGCTCTCCGAGCACCACTGAGCCCCCTGCCACGGACCAGCTCCACCACCCACCCCGCAGTCTCCGGTGGCCAACCCCCACCGGGTCCTTGAAAGAGAAGGAAGAACCGGCATGTCCGCTCTCCAGACCCTTGCTGCTGTCGAAGGCAACGTCGCCGCCATCGGTTACGGCCTCGCCGCGATCGGCCCCGGCGTCGGCGTCGGCATCATCTTCGGTAACGGCACCCAGGCCCTCGCCCGCCAGCCCGAGGCGGCCGGCCTGATCCGCACCAACCAGATCATGGGTTTCGCCTTCTGTGAGGCGCTCGCCCTCATCGGCATCGTCATGGGCTTCGTCTACTAAGCCTGCTTCACGACGACAGCCACATTTTCACGGAAGGCACTGATGTGAACGCTCTGCTTCTTGCGGCCGAGGGGGAGCCCATGCCCCCCCTCCTCCCGCATCTTGACGAGCTCGTCATCGGCCTGATCGCCTTCGTCATCGTCTTCGGCTTCCTCGCCAAGAAGCTCCTCCCGAACATCAACAAGGTTCTGGTCGAGCGCCGCGAGGCCATCGAGGGTGGCATCGAGAAGGCCGAGTCGGCCCAGATCGAGGCTCAGAGTGTGCTGGAGCAGTACAAGGCACAGCTTGCCGAGGCCCGCCACGAGGCCGCGCGTCTCCGCCAGGAGGCGACGGAGCAGGGCACCGCGATCATCCAGGAGATGAAGGCGGAGGGCCAGCGCCAGCGCGAGGAGATCATCGCCGCCGGTCACTCGCAGATCGAGGCCGACCGCAAGGCCGCGGCCGCCTCGCTGCGCCAGGACGTCGGCAAGCTCGCCACCGACCTGGCCGGCAAGCTGGTCGGCGAGTCCCTCGCGGACACCGCCCGCCAGAGCCGCACGATCGACCGCTTCCTCGACGAGCTCGAGGAGAAGGCTGAGGCCGTCCGATGAACGGAGCGAGCCGTGAGGCACTGGCTGCCGCCCGCGAGTCCCTCGACGCGCTGACCGACAACACCTCGGTCGACGCGACGAAGCTGGCGGACGAGCTGGCCGCAGTCACCGCCCTGCTCGACCGCGAGGTGTCGCTGCGCCGGGTCCTGACCGACCCCGCGCAGTCGGGTGAGGCCAAGGCCGAGCTCGCGCAGCGACTCCTGACCGGTCAGGTGGGCGGGGAGACCGTCGACCTGGTCTCCGGAATGGTCCGGTCCCGCTGGTCGCGCTCGCGCGACCTGGTCGACTCGGCCGAGGAGCTGGCGAACACCGCCGACCTCACCGCGGCCCAGAAGGCGGGCGCCCTCGACTCCGTCGAGGACGAGCTGTTCCGGTTCGGCCGGATCGTGTCCTCCAGCACCGAGCTCCGCTCGGCGCTGACGGACAAGACCGCCAAGGCCTCCGCCAAGGGCGAGCTGCTCCGCAGCCTGCTCGGCGGCAAGGCCCACGCCACCACCGAGCGCCTGGTCGTCCGTCTGGTGACCCAGCCCCGGGGACGTAGCCTGGAAGCGGGACTCGAGTCCCTGTCCAAGCTCGCCGCGGCGCGCCGGGACCGGATGGTCGCCGTCGTCACCTCGGCGGTGCCGCTGACCGACCAGCAGAAGCAGCGCCTCGGCGCCGCCCTCGCGAAGCTGTACGGCCGCGCGATGCACCTGAACCTGGACGTGGACCCCGCGGTCCTCGGCGGGATCTCGGTGCGGGTCGGCGACGAGGTCATCAACGGCACGGTCGCCGAGCGCCTCGACGAGGCGAAGCGGCGCCTGGCCGGCTGACGGCAGCAGCCACCAACTCAACACGCATCACAGCGGCCCGGTTGGGCCGTGCAGAGATTGCAGAAGATTCCTGGGGGTCGGCCCCCAGACCCCTTAAGAAACTTCGGGCCCAACAAGGAGAGCAGGGAACCCAGATGGCGGAGCTCACGATCCGGCCGGAGGAGATCCGGGACGCGCTGGAGACCTTCGTCCAGTCGTACCAGCCGGACGCGGCCTCGCGCGAGGAGGTCGGCACGGTCAGCCTGGCCGGCGACGGCATCGCGAAGGTCGAGGGTCTTCCCTCGGCCATGGCGAACGAGCTGCTGAAGTTCGAGGACGGCACCCTCGGTCTCGCGCTGAACCTCGAAGAGCGCGAGATCGGTGCGATCGTCCTCGGCGAGTTCAGCGGCATCGAGGAGGGACAGTCGGTCACCCGTACCGGCGAGGTCCTCTCGGTCGGCGTCGGCGAGGGCTACCTCGGCCGCGTCGTCGACCCGCTCGGCAACCCGATCGACGGCCTCGGCGAGATCGAGGTCGAGGGCCGCCGCGCCCTCGAGCTGCAGGCGCCCGGCGTCATGCAGCGCAAGTCGGTCCACGAGCCGATGGAGACCGGCTACAAGGCCGTCGACGCCATGACCCCGGTCGGCCGCGGTCAGCGTCAGCTGATCATCGGCGACCGCCAGACCGGCAAGACCGCCCTGGCCGTCGACACGATCATCAACCAGCGCGACAACTGGCGCTCGGGCGACGTGAACAAGCAGGTCCGCTGCATCTACGTCGCCATCGGCCAGAAGGGCTCCACCATCGCCGCCGTGCGCGGCGCCCTGGAGGAGGCCGGCGCGCTCGAGTACACGACGATCGTCGCCGCCCCGGCGTCCGACCCGGCCGGCTTCAAGTACCTCGCCCCGTACACCGGCTCGGCCATCGGCCAGCACTGGATGTACCAGGGCAAGCACGTCCTCATCGTCTTCGACGACCTGTCGAAGCAGGCCGACGCCTACCGCGCCGTGTCGCTGCTGCTGCGCCGCCCGCCGGGCCGCGAGGCCTACCCGGGTGACGTCTTCTACCTGCACTCCCGCCTCCTTGAGCGCTGCGCCAAGCTCTCGGACGACCTGGGTGCCGGTTCGATGACCGGTCTGCCGATCGTCGAGACCAAGGCCAACGACGTCTCGGCGTTCATCCCGACCAACGTCATCTCCATCACCGACGGCCAGTGCTTCCTGGAGTCCGACCTGTTCAACGCCGGCCAGCGCCCGGCCCTGAACGTCGGTATCTCGGTCTCCCGCGTCGGTGGCTCCGCCCAGCACCCGGCCATGAAGCAGATCGCCGGTCGCCTCCGCGTGGACCTCGCCCAGTTCCGTGAGCTGGAGGCCTTCGCGGCCTTCGGTTCCGACCTGGACGCGGCCTCGAAGGCGCAGCTGGAGCGCGGTCAGCGGATGGTCGAGCTGCTGAAGCAGCCGCAGTACCAGCCGATGCCCACGGAGAACCAGGTCGTCTCGGTCTGGGCCGGCACCACCGGCAAGATGGACGACGTCCCGGTCGCCGACATCCGTCGCTTCGAGGCCGAGCTCCTGGCGTACCTCCGCCAGAACCACTCGGGTCTCATGACCTCCATCCGCGAGGGCAAGAAGATGTCGGACGACACCCTGACGGCCGTCGCCGACGCCATCGCGGAGTTCAAGAAGCAGTTCGAGACCTCTGACGGCAAGCTGCTCGGCGAGGACGCTGCCGCTCCCGCCACCGTCAACGTCTCGAAGTGACGACGGAAGGGACCTGACTCATGGGAGCGCAGCTCCGGGTCTACAAGCGTCGCATCAAATCCGTCACCGCGACGAAGAAGATCACCAAGGCGATGGAGATGATCGCCGCCTCGCGCGTGGTCAAGGCTCAGCGCAAGGTGCAGGCGTCGACCCCGTACGCCACCGAGCTCACCCGCGCGGTGACCGCGGTGGCCACGGGCGCCAACGACAAGCACCCGCTGACCACCGAGGCCGAGAACCCGACCCGCGCCGCGGTTCTGCTCCTGTCGAGCGACCGCGGTCTGGCCGGCGCCTTCAACTCCAACGTCATCAAGGCGGCGGAGCAGCTCATCAAGAAGCTGGAGGGCGAGGGCAAGACGGTCGACGTCTACGTCGTCGGCCGCCGCGGCATCGCGCACTTCAACTTCCGTGAGCGCAAGCTGGCCGACACGTGGGCCGGCTTCACGGACGAGCCGACGTACGCGGACGCCAAGAAGATCGGCGCGCCGCTGATCGAGGCGATCGAGAAGGACACGGCCGAGGGTGGTGTGGACGAGCTCCACATCGTCTACACCGAGTTCGTCTCGATGATGACGCAGACGGCGGTCGAGGCCCGGCTGCTGCCCCTCAGCCTCGACGAGGTGGCGAAGGAGGCGGGCGAGCAGGACACGCTCCGTCCGCTGTACGACTTCGAGCCGTCGGCGGAGGACGTCCTGGACGCCCTCCTGCCGCGCTACGTCGAGAGCCGGATCTACAACGCGCTGCTCCAGTCGTCGGCGTCGAAGCACGCCGCGACGCGGCGCGCGATGAAGTCGGCGACCGACAACGCGGGCGAGCTGATCACCAGCCTCACCCGACTTGCCAACGCGGCCCGCCAGGCCGAAATCACCCAGGAAATCAGCGAGATCGTCGGTGGCTCCGCAGCCCTGGCCGACGCGACCGCGGGGAGTGACAAGTAATGACGACCACTGTTGAGACGGCCGCCGCCACGGGCCGCGTCGCCCGGGTCATCGGCCCGGTCGTCGACGTGGAGTTCCCCGTCGACGCGATGCCGGAGATCTACAACGCGCTGAACGTCCAGGTCCCGGACCCGTCCGGCGAGGGCACCAAGACGCTGACCCTGGAGGTCGCGCAGCACCTCGGTGACGGCATGGTCCGCACCATCTCGATGCAGCCCACCGACGGTCTGGTCCGCCAGGCCCCGGTGACCGACACGGGCGCGGCCATCACCGTCCCGGTCGGCGACGTCACCAAGGGCAAGGTCTTCAACACCCTGGGCGAGGTCCTCAACGAGGACGCGTCCACGGTCGCGAGCGCCGAGCGCTGGGCGATCCACCGCAAGGCCCCGGCCTTCGACCAGCTCGAGTCCAAGACCGAGATGTTCGAGACCGGCCTGAAGGTCGTCGACCTCCTCACCCCGTACGTCAAGGGTGGAAAGATCGGTCTGTTCGGTGGTGCCGGTGTCGGCAAGACCGTTCTGATCCAGGAAATGATCATGCGTGTGGCGAAGCTGCACGAGGGTGTGTCGGTCTTCGCGGGCGTCGGCGAGCGCACCCGTGAGGGCAACGACCTCATGGTCGAGATGGAGGAGGCCGGCGTTCTCGACAAGACCGCGCTGGTCTTCGGCCAGATGGACGAGCCCCCGGGCACCCGTCTGCGCGTGGCCCTCGCCGGTCTGACCATGGCGGAGTACTTCCGCGATGTGCAGAAGCAGGACGTGCTGTTCTTCATCGACAACATCTTCCGCTTCACCCAGGCCGGTTCCGAGGTGTCGACCCTGCTCGGCCGCATGCCCTCCGCGGTGGGTTACCAGCCGAACCTGGCCGACGAGATGGGTCTCCTCCAGGAGCGCATCACCTCGACCCGTGGTCACTCGATCACCTCGATGCAGGCGATCTACGTCCCCGCCGACGACCTCACCGACCCGGCGCCGGCGACCACCTTCGCCCACCTCGACGCGACGACGGTTCTCTCCCGTCCGATCTCCGAGAAGGGCATCTACCCGGCCGTGGACCCGCTGGACTCCACGTCCCGGATCCTGGACCCGCGCTACATCGCGCAGGACCACTACGACGCCGCCATGCGCGTCAAGGGCATCCTGCAGAAGTACAAGGACCTCCAGGACATCATCGCGATCCTCGGTATCGACGAGCTCAGCGAGGAGGACAAGCTCGTCGTGCACCGTGCGCGTCGTGTCGAGCGCTTCCTGTCGCAGAACACCCACGCCGCCAAGCAGTTCACCGGTGTGGACGGTTCGGACGTCCCGCTCGACGAGTCGATCGCCGCGTTCAACGCGATCTGCGACGGCGAGTTCGACCACTTCCCGGAGCAGGCCTTCTTCATGTGTGGTGGTCTCGAGGACCTCAAGAAGAACGCCAAGGAGCTCGGCGTCTCCTGAGCCCCGTGCTCGCCTTGAGGGGGGCGGGACCGGTCCCGCCCCCCTCGTCACGCCCCCTAGAATTGATCCCAACACCCGGCAGCACCGCCGGGTGGTGACCCGAGGAGCCAACCTTGGCTGCTGAGCTGCACGTCGAGCTGGTCGCCGCGGACCGGAGTGTCTGGTCCGGCGAGGCCACCCTGGTCATCGCGCGTACCACCTCCGGCGACATCGGCGTCATGCCCGGTCACCAGCCGCTGCTCGGTGTGCTGGAGTCGGGCCCGGTGACCATCCGTACGAGCGAGGGCGCCACCGTCGTGGCCGCCGTGCACGGCGGATTCATCTCGTTCGCGGACGACAAGCTGTCGCTGCTGGCCGAGATCGCCGAGCTGTCGGACGAGATCGACACCCAGCGCGCCGAGCGTGCGCTGGAGCGTGCGAAGGCCGACGAGGACGCCGCCGCCGAGCGGCGCGCCGAGGTCCGGCTGCGCGCGGTAGCGGTCCGCTAGCGGACCCGCGACCGAAGAGTAGTGCCCTCAGCCGCGGCACGGCTGGAACGTTCCAGACCGTGCCGCGGCTGAGGCGATGCAGATGCAGGTGGTATTCGGTTCGGCCGGCGGCGCCGGCCACGGGACGCAGCGAGGAGGTCGGTGAAGATGTTCCTCGCGCTGCTCGTGTGCGGCCTGGTCGTCGCACTGGTGGTGATCGGGCTCTTCGTCTTCGGCTTGCGCCGACGGCTGATCCAGCGGGCCGGCGGCACCTTCGACTGCTCCCTGCGCTGGGACGTCCCGGAGGAGCCGGACCTGTCCGGCAAGGGCTGGGTGTACGGAGTGGCCCGGTACAGCGGTGACGAGATCGCCTGGTTCCGGGTCTTCTCGTACGCGCCCCGGCCGCGCCGCTTCCTGGAGCGCTCGGCGATCGTGGCCCTGGAGCGCCGGATGCCGGAGGGCGAGGAGGAGCTGGCGCTCCTCTCCGACTCGGTGATCCAGCCCTGCATGTACAACGGCGTCCGGCTGGAGCTCGCGATGAGCGAGGACGCCCGGACCGGCTTCATGGCCTGGCTGGAGGCGGCGCCGCCCGGCCAGAGGGTGAACGTCGCGTAGTTCTCGCGCACGTACGGAAGCGGGGGACGGTGTGCTGCACCGTCCCCCGCTCCGTCGTACCGGCGGGTGCTAGCTCAGGCCGCTGTTGATGGCGTTGACCAGCTCGCCGTTGCCGGTGTCACCGCTGAACTCCCAGAAGAAGGCTCCGCCGAGGCCCTGGTTCTTGGCCCAGCTCATCTTGGAGGTGACGGTGGCGGGGGTGTCGTAGCTCCACCAGTTGGTGCCGCAGTGGGCGTAGGCGGTGCCGGCGACGGTGCCGTTGGCCGGGCAGGAGGCCTTGAGGACCTTGTAGTCCTCGATGCCCTGCTCGTAGGTGCCCTGCGCCGGGCCGGTCGCCGTGCCGCCGGGGGCGGACTGGGTGACGCCGGTCCAGCCGCGGCCGTAGAAGCCGATGCCGAGCAGCAGCTTGTCGGCCGGGACGCCCTTGGCCTTGAACTTGGCGATCGCCTCGGCGGAGTTGAAGCCCGCCTGCGGGATGCCGGCGTACGAGGTCAGCGGGGAGTGCGGGGCCGTCGGGCCCTTCGCCGCCCAGGCGCCGAAGAAGTCGTACGTCATCACGTTGAGCCAGTCGTAGTACGGCGCGGCGCCGCCGTAGTCGGCGGCGTCGATCTTGCCGCCGGCGGAGGCGTCGGCCGTGACGGCCGCGGTGACCAGGTTGTTCGGGCCGAACTTGGCGCGCATGGCCTGCATCATGGTCTTGAAGGACGCCGGGCCGCTGGTGTCACAGGTGAGACCACAGGCGTTCGGGTACTCCCAGTCCAGGTCGATGCCGTCGAAGACGTCGGCCCAGCGCGGGTCCTCGACCAGGTCGTAGCAGGACTGGGCGAAGGCGGCGGGGTTCTGGACGGCCTGGCCGAAGCCGCCGGACCAGGTCCAGCCGCCGAAGGACCAGAGGACCTTGATGTGCGGGTACGCCTTCTTCAGCTTGCGGAGCTGGTTGAAGTTGCCGCGCAGCGGCTGGTCCCAGGTGTCGGCGACGCCGTCGACGGACTGGTCGGCGGTGTACGCCTTGTCGTAGTCGGCGTAGGCGTCGCCGATGGTGCACTTGCCGCCCTGCACGTTGCCGAAGGCGTAGTTGATGTGGGTGATCTTGGACGCGGAGCCCGAGGTCACGATGTTCTTCACGTGGTAGTTGCGCCCGTAGACGCCCCAGTTGGTGAAGTAGCCCATCTTGACGGTGCCGGGGTTCGGCTGGCCGCCGTCGCCGCCGGTGGTGCGGACGGCGACCGGGCCGGCGGCGGGGCCGGTCTGGTCGGCGGTGTCGCGGGCGACGACGGTGTAGCTGTAGTCGGTGCCGGCGGTGAGGCCCGTGTCGGTGTAGGTCAGGGCCGTGGTGGTGGTGACCTTGGCGCCGTCGCGCAGCACGTCGTAGTTCTTGACGCCCTTGTCGTCGGTGGCCGCGCCCCAGGAGAGCTTCACCGAGGTGTCGGTGACGCCGGAGGCGGTCGGGGTGCCGGGGGCCGAGGGCGGGTTGTCGCCGGGCTGCTGGGTGCCGTCGCAGGAGGCGCCGTTGATCTTGCAGCCGGAGGGGGCGCCGGAGCCGGTGCCGTTGTAGCCGAAGGAGACGGAGGCGCCGGGGGCCAGGGTGCCGTTCCAGCCGACGTTCTTGGCGGTCCAGTGGTCGCCGCTGTTGGTGACGGTGGCGTCCCACGCGGAGGTGACCTTGGTGCCGGAGGGGTAGTCCCACTCCAGGTTCCAGGAGGAGATGGTGGTGGTGCCGGTGTTCTTGATGGTCCAGTTGGCGCCGAAACCGGTGCCCCAGTCCTGGGTCTTGGTATAGGTCGCGGTGACCGAGGTGGCGGCCTCCGCGGGGGAGGCGAGGCCGACCATCGCGGCGAGCGGGAGGGTCAGGGCGGTGAGGCCGGCGGCGGCCTTCGCCTTGAAGCCTCTTCGGCGCGTCGGTGCTTGAGTGCTCAACGGTGCTCCTCAAGTAGCGGACGTTCGGGGTGGGGGTGGTCCGTGGAGAAGTTGCGCGCGCCCCGCGAGCGTAGGAAGGTCTGGACCAATCGTCAAGAGGTCCAGACCAACGTCGGCGCCGTCCGCTCAGACCCCCAACTCGCCCGCCAGGACCGCCGCTTGGACCCGGCTGCGCAGCCCCAGCTTGCTCAGCACCTTGCTGACGTGGGTCTTCACCGTCGCCTCCGCCATGTCCAGCCGTACCGCGATCTCCGCGTTCGACAGGCCCGCGCCCAGCGCCGCCAGCACCTCCCGCTCCCGGGGCGTCAGCCCGTCGAGCACCGCGGGGTCCCTCCGCGCCGGCGGGGCCGAGGAGGCGAACTCGGCGATCAGCCGCCGGGTCACCGCCGGCGCGATCAGCCCCTCGCCCCGCGCCACCGTCCGCACCGCCTCGACCAGCTCCCGCGCGTCCGCGTTCTTCAGCAGGAACCCCGCCGCCCCCGCGCGCAGCGCCCCGAAGACGTACTCGTCCAGGTCGAAGGTGGTCAGCACCAGCACGTCCGCCAGGCCCTCCGCCACCACCAGGCGGGTCGCCGTCACCCCGTCCATCCGGGGCATCTGCACGTCCATCAGCACCAGGTCCGGCCGCAGCTCCCGGGCCAGCTCCACCGCCCGCTCCCCGTCCTCGGCCTCCCCGACCACCTCGACGTCCGGCGCGCTGCCCAGGATCAGCACGAGCCCCGCCCGTACCGCGGCCTGGTCCTCGGCCACCACCACCCGCACCGTCATGCCCGCTCCTCCTCGCTCACGTCCACGGGCAGCACCGCGCGCACCCGCCACACCTTCCCGCCCCCGTCCGCCGCCACCGGGCCGGCCTCCAGCTCCCCGCCGAGCAGCGCCACCCGCTCCCGCATGCCCACCAGTCCTGCCCCCGAGCCCGGCGCCCGCGGCCCCGGCCGCTCCCCGTACGGGCTCGTCACCGTCACCGTCAGCGCCCCGCCCCCGCGCGCCAGCGCCACCCGCACCTCACCGGGGGCCGCGTGCTTGAGCGCGTTCGTCAGCGACTCCTGCGCGATCCGGTACGTGGCCAGCTCCACCGGCGCCGGCAGCCCCGGCCCGTCCCGGCGGGCGTCGTCCAGGACGAAGCGCAGCCCGCTCGCCGCGCCGTTCGCCTCCGCCTGCGCCACCAGCGCGTCCAGCCCCGCCAGGGTCGCCGTCGCGGCCGGCTCGCCCGCCGCCCCGCTGTCCCGGAGCAGACCGATCAGCCGCCGCATCTCCGCGAGCCCCGCCACGCTGTTCTCCCGGATCACGGTGAGCGCCTGCCGGGTGGTGGCCGGGTCGTCGAGGGAGAGCGCGGCCGTCGAGTGGATCGCGATCGCCGAGAGGTGGTTGGCCACCATGTCGTGCAGCTCCCGCGCCATCCGGGCCCGCTCCGCCACCACCGCCTGCGCCCGGTCCATCTCGGCCAGCAGCGCGGTCTGCTCCGCGCGCAGCCGGGCGGACTCCGCCGCGTCCCGGTGGTTGCGCACGATCGACCCGGTGACGGCGGGCAGGAACGAGACCATGCCGGTGAGCGCGCCGACGAGCAGCGCGATCGCGTTCTGCCACCAGACCAGGAAGACCGCCGTGACGCCGACCGTCAGCAGGGCGGTGGCGTACGGGACGCGGCGCGCCTGGGCCGGCGTGCCGTAGAGGACGGAGGCGTAGACGACGTCGGTGAACATCAGCACCGTGGCCAGGTTCCCGTTGGTGAGCTGGTCGCCGGCCATCGCCAGCGTGCCCACCACCAGCGCGGTGTGCGGCGCCGCCCGGCGGACCGCCTCCATCGCGGCCAGCACGGCCAGCGGGATCAGCGGCGCCCACTCCTGGGGGAAGGGCCGGCCGCCCGTCGTGTACAGCCCGTACGACCACAGCAGCAGGCCGCCGGCGAGCCCGGCGAGGGCGATGAGCAGATCGACGCGGTGCGGGCGGGGGAGGGTCACGTACCCATCCAACACGTCCGCCGGCCCCCGGACCTCGGCGTCCGGGCCGATCCGCGGGCGCCGGCGCCTCCGTCGAAGGATGTAGACGCGTTTCCTCACCGGCGACGACGAACCGGGCCCGTCCGCACGGGAGGCTGGGAGGGTCCCGACGGGGGAAGCGAAAGGGGAAGCGTCGTGATCGTCACGATGATCGTCGTCTGCGAGGTGGGGTTCTGGGTCCTGCTGGCCGCCGGACTCACCGCGCGCTACCTGCTGCGCATGCCCAGGCTGGGCGCGGCGCTGCTGCTGTGCGAGCCGCTCCTGGAGGTCCTGCTCCTCGTGGTCTCCGCGATCGACCTGAAGAACGGCGCGGAGCCGAGCTGGCGGCACGGCCTCGCCGCGATCTACATCGGCTACACCGTGGGCCACGGCCACCGCACCGTGAAGTGGCTCGACGGCCACGCCGCCCACCGGTTCGGCGGCGCCCCGCCGCCGCCGAAGCCGCCCCGCTACGGCATGGCCCGCGCCCGCCACGAGGGGCAGATCTGGCTCGGCACGGTGGTGGCCGGCTCCGTCGCCTCCGCCCTCCTGCTCGCCGCGGTCTGGTACGTCGGCGACGCCGGTGACGTCTCGAAGCTGGAGGCCTCGATCGCCGGCGTCTGGCGGGCGGTCGGCATCCACGGCCTGATCGTGCTCAGCTACACGGTCTGGCCGAAGAGGGAGCCGGAGGGCGCGACGGGGGAGAAGGAGCGGTCAGCGGTCGCCGCCCGGGACCCAGAGCACGTCCCCGACCTCCTTGTTGGCCACCCGGGCCAGGATGAAAAGAAGGTCTGACAGCCGGTTGAGGTACGTGGCGGTGAGCGGGTTCATCGTCTCGCCGTGCACCTCCAGGGCCGCCCAGGTCGAGCGCTCGGCCCGCCGGACCACCGTGCACGCCTGGTGCAGCAGCGCCGCGCCGGGCGTGCCGCCGGGCAGGATGAAGGAGCGCAGCTTCTCCAGCTCCTCCAGGAAGCGGTCGCAGTCCGCCTCCAGCTTGTCGACGTACGCCTGCTCCACCCGCAGCGGCGGGTACTCCGGGTTCTCGACCACCGGCGTGGCGAGGTCGGCGCCCACGTCGAAGAGGTCGTTCTGGACCCGGGTGAGGACGGTGACGACCTCCTCCTCCAGGTGCCCCAGCGCGAGCGCGGTGCCGATGACGGCGTTGGCCTCGTTGGCGTCCGCGTAGGCCGCGATCCGGAGGTCGGTCTTGGCGGTGCGGCTCATGTCGCCCAGGGCCGTCGTGCCCCGGTCGCCGGTGCGGGTGTAGATGCGCGTCAGATTGACCATGGGCCCAGCCTAGTGACGCCCCCGCCCGCCGCGCCTGTCGCGAGTGTGACGTCCGTCAAAGACAGCGTGACGCGCATTACTTCACGGTCACATGGCGCCCCGCGCCCGCTAATCTCCGCCGAGGAGCCAGAAGTGAACAGGCGTTAAGGGGTGGAATTCGTGGCTGGGAAGCTCGCCGTCATCGGGGCCGGACTCATGGGGTCCGGCATCGCTCAGGTCTCGGCGCAGGCCGGCTGGGACGTCGTCCTGCGGGACGTCACCGACGCCGCCCTCGCCCGGGGCACCGACGGCATCGAGGCGTCGTACGAGAAGTTCGTCGCGAAGGGCAAGCTGGACGCCGCCGACGCGGAGGCCGCCCTCGGCCGCATCACCGCCACCACCGACCTCGACGCCGTCGCCGACGCCGACGTCGTCATCGAGGCCGTCTTCGAGAAGATCGAGGTCAAGCACGAGATCTTCCGCTCCCTCGACAAGATCGCCAAGGACGGCGCGGTCCTCGCCTCCAACACCTCCGCCATCCCGATCACCAAGATCGCCGCGGTGACGGAGCGCCCCGAGGCCGTCGTGGGCGTCCACTTCTTCTCGCCGGTCCCGATGATGCGGCTCGTCGAGCTCGTCCGCGGCCACAAGACGAGCGACGCCACCCTCGCCGCCGCCCGCTCCTTCGCCGAGTCCGTCGGCAAGACCTGCATCGTCGTCAACCGCGACGTCGCCGGCTTCGTCACCACCCGCCTGATCTCCGCCCTCGTCGTCGAGGCCGCCAAGCTGTACGAGTCGGGCGTCGCCACCGCCGAGGACATCGACCTCGCCTGCAAGCTGGGCTTCGGCCACGCCATGGGCCCGCTCGCCACCGCCGACCTCACCGGCGTCGACATCCTCGTCAACGCCACGGGCAACATCTACGCCGAGACGCAGGACGAGAAGTTCGCCCCGCCGGAGCTGATGCGCCGGATGGTGGACGCGGGTGACATCGGCCGCAAGAGCGGGCAGGGCTTTTACAAGTACTGAGCTCTGGGCGCCACACCACCTCACTCCATGGAGTGAATTCAGGTATCGGTTCGACGACAAGGCGCAACGTATCTGCCGAGGCAGCAGTCAGTTGTTGCGAAGACGGAGCATTTCCCGGGGAGCGACTATGCACATCAGGGGCGACCATGCCGAGCTGGTCGTCGGGGGCCGCCTCGACGTCCGGAGCGCGGCGGACGCCCGTACGGTCCTGCACTCGGCCGTCGACGACGGCGTCGGCGACCTGGTGCTCGACCTGACCGGACTCGACTCCTGGGACGCGACCGGCCTCGGCGTCATCATGGGCGCCCACCGGCGGGCCGGCCGCTGCGGCCGCCGGCTCGTCCTGCGCGGGGTGCCGCCGCAGATGCAGCGGCTCCTCGTCGCCACCCGCCTCCACCGCATCCTCGCGATCGAGGGCGGCCTCGCGCTGGAGTCCCTGCCCCGCGTCTGAACGGACGGCGGCGGCCCGGGCACCGGTGTGAACGCGGGCCCGCCGTCTGTGAAGCCCCTGTGCGAACCAGGCGTCACGCTCAATCCTCACAAGACCGTGACGTCTTGGTCTCCACGGCACCCCGCCTGTTCCCGGGCGTCCGGCGACCGTCTAGGGTTCGGTCGCCCGCACCCGACGACGAACCCGCCCGGCGGGCTCCGCACCACCGCTCTTGGGGGCTTTGACCATGGACCCGATACACCGGGGGCCGGACGAGTCCGGTCACGACGCCGCGGCCGAGGACGCCCGCCCCGCAGCCCTGCCCGACCGCGCCGCCGCGCCCGCCCGCGCCCGCGTCACCCGGATCGTCTCCGGCGGCCTCCTGCTCACCGTCAACCCCGTCGACGGCAGCGAGATCGAGGCGTGCCCGCCCGGCGAGGAGCCCCCCGCCGCCCGCCGCCGCACCCCCGAGGAGCGCGCCGAGGCCGCCCGCGCCGCCGCCGCGCCCGTGCCGCCCGGCCCCGCCGCCCCCGGGCTGCCCCTCCTGGAGCGCGACGAACAGCGCGCCCGGCTCACCGAGACCCTCACCCGCGGCCGCTCCGCCCGGCTCACCGGCCCCGACGGCTCCGGCCGCACCGCCCTCCTCGACGCCGTCGCCGCCGACTGCGCCGACCTCGCCCCCGACGGCGTCGTCCGCCTCTCCGGCCACCACCGCACCACCGGCGAACTCCTCCACGAGCTCCGCGCCGCCGTCCTGCACGCCCCCCACCACCGGCCCGACCGCGACGGCCTGCGCGCCGACCTCGCCGGCGTCGGCGCCGTCGTCGTCGTCGACGACCTGGAGTTCGGCGGCGCCGCCCTCGACGAACTCCTCGCCGCCGCCCCCGAGTGCGCCTTCCTGCTCGCCGCCGCCCCCGGCGTCCCCGCGCCCTCCGCCGAGGCCCGCGTCGAGGAGGTCGCCCTCCCCGGCCTCGGCCGCGCCGCCTCCCTCGCCCTCCTGGAGGCCGCCGTCGGCCGCCGCCTCACCGACGAGGAGGCCAACTGGGCCGGCGACCTCTGGTTCGAGTCCGAGGGCCTGCCGCTCCGCTTCGTCCAGGCCGGCGCCCTGCTCCGGCAGCGCGACCGGCTGCGCGTCACCCCCGCCGAGTTCGACGCCTTCGGCGCCCTGGAGGAGGCCTTCGGCCCGTCGGGCGCGGCCCCCGCCGGGCCCGCGCCCGCCCCCGACCCGTACGAGGACCCGGACGTCGAGCTCCACGACGTGCCGCTGCCCAGCCTCGGCGAGGGCGCCGCGCCCGCCGCGCTGCTCGCCTCCCGGCTCAGCCGCGCCGCCCAGACCACCCTCCGCTTCGCCGTCGCCCTCGGCGGCGAGGTCCCGCACCACGCCCACCTCCCGGCGCTCGTCGGCGACACCCACGCCGACGCCGCCCTCGGCGAACTCCGCGCCTGCGGCCTCCTCAGCCCCGTCGGCCCCCGGCACCGGCTCGCGAGCGGCGTCCTCACCCAGCTCCTCGCCCACGGCTACGGCCTCGACGCCGCCGACCGCCTCCACACCGCCGCCCAGCACTACGCCTGGTGGGCCGGCCACCCCTCCGTCGGCCCCGAGCGGGCCGCCGCCGAGTCCGACGCCCTCCTCGCCGCCCTCGCCGCCCTCGTCAGCGGCGAGACCGGCCCGGGCGCCGGCGACGAGACCGCCGCCGAGCACCGGACCACCGCCGTCGCCCTCGCCCGGGCCGCCGCCCCCGCCTTCGCCGCCGGCCTCCACTGGGGCGCCTGGGAGCGCGCCCTGCGCTCCGGCCAGGAGGCCGCCCGGCTCGCCGGGGACGTCGCCGAGGAGGCGTACTTCCACCACGAGCTCGGCGTCCTCGCCCTCTGCGCCGGCAACCTCGCCCGCGCCCGCGCCGAACTGGAGGCCTCCATCGGCCTGCGCGGCGTCCTCGCCGACAAGCGGGGCACCGTCGCCGGCCGCCGGGCCCTCGCCCTCGTCGCCGACCTCACCCGCGAACGGGAGCCCGCCCCGGCCCCGCCGCCGGCCCGCGCCGACTCCCCGCCCCGCGGCCTGCCCGCCGTCCGCGCCGCCGCCCCGGCCCCGCGGACCCCCGCCGAACCGCCGACCGAGCCGCTGCCGCCGGTCCCCGCCGGCGCCACCGCCCCGGCCGCCGCGCCGCCCGGCTTCCCGGCCTTCCCGGACTTCGCCGACCAGGGCCCCACCCTCATCACCCGCTCCGACGCCACCCCCGAGGCCCCGCCGCGCAAGGGCCTCGCGGCGGGCATCCTCACCGGCACCCGCCGCAACCTCGCGGCCGTCGGCGCCGGCGTGCTCCTCGTCGCCGTGCTCGGCACGGTCGTCACCCTCGGCGCCACCTCCGGCACCGACGACACGCCCACCTCCGGCACCGTCTCCACCGACAGTACCGCCGACCAGGGCGGCGACGAGGTCCCCGGCACCGAGGACGGGGCCCCGGCCGAGAGCGGCACCGACGCCCCGACCGGGACCGGCACGCCCACCACCTCCGGCTCGCCCGGCCCCACCACCTCCGGCGCGGCCCCGACCACCGGCACCGCCGACCCGACGGCGACCGGCTCCCCGTCGGCCTCCGCCACCTCGGACCCCGCGGCCCCGTCGTCGAGCGCGCCGGGACCGACGCAGCCGCCGACGACGACACCGGGGCGGCCCACGACGACCGGTCCGTCGGCGACGCAGCCGCCGACCTCGCCCACGGAGACGACTCCGCCGGCCACGCCCACCACGCCGCCCACCACCTCGCCGGAGCCCCCTCCGACGACGACCCCGACCACCCCGCCGACCACGGAAACGGGGACCGCCCCTCCGCCGGTGGAGCAGGCGCCGAGCAACTCCGCCTCCTCCACCCTCGACGGCGCCCCCTCCGCCTCCGACGACCCCCCGGTGGCCTGAGACCGCGAAGGGGACGGCCCCGGACGCTCAGCGCGTCCGGGGCCGTCCCCTCCGTCGTACCGCCCGGCTCAGAAGAGCCGCAGCTTGTCGTCCTCGATGCCGCGCAGGGCGTCGTAGTCGAGCACCACGCAGCCGATGCCGCGGTCCGTCGCGAGGACCCGCGCCTGCGGCTTGATCTCCTGGGCCGCGAAGATCCCCTTCACCGGGGCGAGGTGCGGATCGCGGTTGAGCAGCTCCAGATAGCGGGTCAGCTGCTCGACGCCGTCGATCTCGCCGCGCCGCTTGATCTCGACCGCGACCGTGGCCCCGTCCGCGTCCCGGCAGAGGATGTCCACCGGCCCGATCGCCGTCGGGTACTCGCGGCGGACCAGCGTCCAGCCCTCGCCGAGCGTCTCGATCCGGTCGGCCAGCAGCTCCTGGAGGTGCGCCTCGACGCCGTCCTTGATGAGGCCCGGGTCCACGCCCAGTTCGTGGGACGAGTCGTGGAGGATCTCCTCCATCGTGATGATCAGTTTCTCGCCCGCTTTGTTGATCACGGTCCAGACGCCGGCCTCACCGTCGGCCCCCTCCTTGAGGGTGCACGGCGGCGACATCCAGTTGAGGGGTTTGTACGCCCGGTCGTCCGCGTGGATGGAGACGCTGCCGTCTGCCTTGATCAGGATCAGACGGGGCGCGGAGGGCAGGTGGGCCGTGAGCCGACCCGCGTAGTCCACGGAACAACGGGCAATGACGAGACGCATGGTCGCCCACGCTACAAGAGGAGCGCCCTTCTCCGCGATTCGGGCATCGGTGTGAGCCGAACACCCGTCGTTTATCGGCCTGTTGTGTGCCCAATCGCCTGGTGCGGGCCGGACCGCGCGCTTACCGTGGAAGCTGGAGGTCGTCGTCCGTGCACGCTGCGTGGCGTACGTCGCCCTTCGGCCCTGCCCGCACAGACCCCGTCCGCGGGGTCGCGAGAGGAGAACCCATGTCGCTCGACGTCTCACCGGCACTGTTGGAACAGGCCGAGCGAGGCGAGGTCGACGAAGCCGCCTTCGTCGACTGCGTCCGGACCTCCCTGCCCTACGCGTGGGAGATGATCAGTTCTCTGGTGGCCCAGCTGGAGGTCGAAGGCGGAGAGTTCGCCGACAACCAGACGCCGCCGCCGAACGAGCAGGCACGTGGTCAGCTGCTGCGCGCGCTGGCGAGCGACGCGATCCGCGGGGCGCTCCAGCGCCACTTCGGAGTGCGTCTGGCCTTCCAGAACTGCCACCGCGTGGCGGTCTTCCCCCTGGACCCGGCGGTGGACGAGCGGCTCGCCCGCTTCACCTCGATCCGGGGACAGCTGCTCAACCAGTCGCCGGAGCTCCGCGACTGCTGAGGCCCGACCGCCACCACCGGGATCCATCGGGACTTGATGCCGCCGCCCCGCGTCACAAAGAACCGCGAACGGTGCGCGCCGACGCGCGCCGCGCGCGGGGACGCCGGAGCGGCGGCAGGCCCCGGTCCTCACCCCAGCAGGGGGAGGACCTCGGCGCCCAGCCGCCGCAGGTTCTCCTCGGTGCCGGCCAGGTCGCCGGAGCCCTCGGCGAGCAGCGCGAAGCGGGTGATGCCGGTGCGCTCGGAGGTCGCCGCGAGCCGGTCCGCCGCCAGCGCGGGGGTGCCGACCGGGTGCAGCGAGCAGAGCAGCTCGGTGTACGCCACCGGGTCCCGCATCGCCCGGTGCCGGCCGTCCACCGTCACGTGCGCGTCCAGGCCCTGCTTCAGCCAGCCCGGCATCGCCTTCACCAGGGTCTCCGCCGCCTCCTGCGGACGGTCCGCGAGCTGCGCCACGCCCGCGGAGACGTGGCCGGCGCTGATCCGCGCGACCTCGTCCGGATCCCGGCCCGCCTCCCGCGCCCAGCGTGCCCAGGCCGCGACCATCTCCGCCTTCTCCTCGTCGCCGCAGTGCATGCCCAGCAGCATCGGCAGCCCGCGCTCGGCCGCGAGCCGTACGCTCTTCTGCGAGGTGCAGGCCACGACCACCTCCGGCGACGCCTCGCCGCCGATCAGCTCGCCGGCCCGGGGCACCACCGGCACCTCACGGAAGGAGAATCGTTCGCCCTCGGCACCCACGCGGGGCTCGGTGAGCCAGCGCAGCAACAGGTCCAGGGCCTCCGGGAAGCCGCGCTCGTACGCCTCCAGGCCCGCGCCGAAGACCTCCAGGTCCACCCAGGGGCCGCCGCGGCCCACCCCGAGGGTGAACCTGCCGCCGGAGACGACGTGCAGCAGCGCCGCCTGCTCGCCGAGGGCGACCGGGTGGACGGTCGGCAGCACGCTCACCGCCGTGCCCACCCGCAGCCGCCGGGTGCGGCCCAGCAGCAGCGCCGCCAGGGTCACCGCCGACGGGCAGACGCCGTACGGCACGAAGTGGTGCTCGGCCAGCCAGACCGAGTCCAGGCCCGCCTCCTCGGCCACCTCGGCCGTCCGCACCGCCCGGTGCAGCGCCTCTCCCTGGCCCTGGCCCGGAAACTGTGCCGCCAGAACGAACGTTCCTACCCGCATCGTCTTCTGCCTCCTCGCGGCCGACGCGTTCTCTCCCCCCGGTACCGGCATCAACGCCTGACACGTGCCAAAGGCAACGGCCCCGCATGAAGTTCTTGCGATTTTCGGTCCGGCCCTCCGGACCGGGGCCCCGCGCACCACGTCGCGGCCCGTACGCTGGAGGGAACGGTCCGTGTTCCCCGACCCCGTGAGGTGTGCTGTGTCACCGCGTCACAACCGTTCCCGCCGCGGCCCCAGGCCCGAGGCCCAGGACGACCGCGACGACCGGTACGGCGGCTCCCAGCGCACCGAGTCCTGGCAGGGCGAGGAGTGGTACGTCCGGCTCGTCGCCGGCGCCAGCTCCCCGGGCAAGCGCTACCGCTGCCCCGGCTGCGACCAGGAGATCCCGGCCGGCGCCCCGCACGTCGTCGCCTGGCCCGAGTACGGCGGCGTCGACGACCGCCGCCACTGGCACAAGGCCTGCTGGAACGCGAAGGACCGCCGCACCACCCGGGTGCAGCGGTCCCGCAACGCGCCGAAGTACTGAGCCCCGGCGGGCCTCAGACGTCCCGGCTGTTCAGCAGCGCGTAGGCGGCCCCGAGGACCACCGCGGTGATCCCCGCCAGGGTCAACAGCGCCTCCCAGCCCGCCGGACCGCTCTCCGAGAACGGCGGCCGCGCGCTGTACAGCGCGATCATCTGCGACGGCACCGAGTAGGTGAACAGCACCTCCCGGAGCCCCTCCAGCGCCGGCGAGAACATGAACAGGGCCGCCACCAGCGGCAGCAGCAGCACCCCGATCATCACGGTGATCGCCCCGGCCGAGTGCCGCACCAGCGCCCCGACCGCCATCGACAGCAGCCCGAGCACGGCCAGGAAGCCGGCCGCACCGACCGTGGCCCGCGCCCACTCCGCGCCCGTCGGCTCCGCCGCGTCCACCATCGCCACCTGCGCCGTCGCCACCGCGAACGCGACGACCAGCGTCACCGTGAAGACCAGCAGGAAGAAGACGACCGCCTTCGCGGTCAGCACCCGGGCCCGGCTCGGGCACGCCGTCAGCGTGGTCCGGATCATCCCCGTGCCGTACTCGGACGAGATGGTCAGCACGCCCAGCGTGATCACGCAGATCGACGCGGGCAGCATCCCGAAGAAGCCCAGCGACAGCGCCGACTCCTCGCCCACCCCGCCCTCGCCGCTCGCGACCGCACCCACGCCGAGGCCGATCAGCAGCATCAGCAGGACCATCGTCCCCAGCGTCCACATCGTCGACCGCACCGAGCGGATCTTCGTCCACTCCGAGGCGAGCGCGTCCCCGAGGTGCGCCCGGCGGACCGGGATGGGGGAGACGTAGCCGTACGGCGGGGGAGGCGTCGGGGTCGGGGTCGGAGCGGTCATCGGGCGTCCTCGGTGGTGTCGCTCTGCTTCTGGAGGCTCGGCTGCGGCGTGCCCGGCGCGGCCGGGGCCGCGGGAGCCGGCGGCTGCGGGGCGGCGGCGTACGGGTTCCGGTCGGGCGGCGGCGGGGCGTACCAGCCCTGCTGCGGCACGTCCGCCGGGACCGGCGGCTGCGGCGGCAGCCCGTACCCCGGCTGCCCGGGCTGCGGCGGGGCCTGGAGGTGGGCCAGCTTGTCGTCGCTGGAGCGGTAGTCCACCGCGCCCTGCGTCAGCCGCATGTACGCCTCCTCCAGCGAGGCCTGGTGCGGGGACAGCTCCCAGAGCCGTACGTCCGCCCCGTGCGCCAGGTCGCTGATCCTCGGCAGCGGCAGACCGGTGACGCGCAGCGCCCCGTCCGGCTCGGAGAGGACCTGGCCGCCGGCCTCGACGAGTACCCCGGAGAGCTTCTCCCGCTGCCCGGGCTCGGCGTCCGGGACGCGGACCCGGGCGAAGTCCGCCGAGTTCGCCGAGATGAACTGCTTCACCGGCATGTCGGAGAGCAACTGGCCCCGGCCGATCACGATCAGGTGGTCGGCCGTCAGCGCCATCTCGCTCATGAGGTGGCTGGAGACGAAGACCGTGCGGCCCTCGGCGGCCAGCTTCTTCATCAGGTTCCGCACCCAGAGGATGCCCTCCGGGTCCAGGCCGTTGACCGGCTCGTCGAAGAGCAGCACCTGCGGGTCGCCGAGCAGCGCCGCCGCGATGCCGAGCCGCTGGCCCATGCCGAGCGAGAAGCCCTTGGAGCGGCGCTTCGCCACGTCCTGGAGGCCCACCACGCCCAGCACCTCGTCGACCCGGCGGGCCGGGATGCCCGCCAGCTGGGCCAGCGACAGGAGGTGGTTGCGGGCGCTGCGGCCGCCGTGCACGGCCTTGGCGTCGAGGAGGGCGCCGACCTGCCGGGGCGCGTTCGGCAGCTCCCGGAAGGGGTGGCCGCCGATCGTCACGTGGCCGGCCGTGGGGGTGTCCAGGCCGAGGATCATGCGCATGGTGGTCGACTTGCCGGAGCCGTTCGGTCCCAGGAAGCCCGTGACGACGCCCGGCCTCACCTGGAAGGAAAGGTTGTACACGGCCGTCTTGGCGCCGTAGCGCTTGGTCAGGCCGACTGCCTCGATCATTCTCCAGCCCCATCGACAGGTCGGTGGTGTGCGACCGGGGCACGACGGCGCGCGGCCGCGAGGTCCCCGTACGAGTCAGGAGCTTATCCAGCCGTTGACGGTTCCCGCGCCGCGGAAGAGAGACCGAAGCGAAACCTCCGGGGAAAATCCGGGACGCGCCCCCGGGAGACCCCAGGGGCGCGCGTCCGTCCTCCGGCGCCGTCTCCGGCCCGCCCTCAGGCGTCCCGTCGCTTCAGCACCAGGTAGCCGCCGAGCAGCGAGGCCGCCACCCACAGCAGCATGATCCCGAGCCCGCCCCACGGGCCGTACGGCGCCTTCTCCGAGCCCAGCGCGTCCGGCACCACCTGCATGATCTTGGAGCCGGCCTGGTCGGGGAAGTACCGGGCGACCTCCTTCGCCTTCGGCACCGCCGACAGGATCTGCGAGATCAGGAAGAAGAACGGCACCAGGATGCCGAGCGACAGCACCGTGGAGCGGAGCATCGCCGCCACGCCCATCGAGAAGACCGCGATCAGCCCCATGTAGATCCCGCCGCCGACCACCGCCCGCAGCACGTTGTCCGCGCCGATCGTCGTCCGGTGCTCGCCGAGCAGCGCCTGCCCGAGGAAGAACGACAGGAAGCTCGTCACCAGACCGACCAGGAGGGCCAGCGTCCCGGCCACCGCGACCTTGGAGAAGAGGAAGGTGGCCCGCTGGGGGACGGCGGCCAGCGAGGTGCGGATCATGCCCGAGGAGTACTCGGTCCCCACCACGAGCACGCCGAAGACCACCATCGCCAGCTGGCCCAGCACCATCCCGGAGAAGCTGACGAAGGTCGGGTCGAAGGTCGCCCGCTCCACCTCGGAGAGGTCGTCGAAGGTCGAGCTCAGGAGCGCCGAGAGCGCGGCGCCCATCGCCACCGTGACGAGCAGCGCGCTCGCCAGCGTCCAGACCGTCGACGAGACCGTCCGGATCTTGGTCCACTCGGACTGGAGGACCGCCGGTACCGCCGCCATGGATCAGACCCCCTCACCGGTCGGGCCGGCCCCCGGACCCCGGTCGGGGCCCCAGCCGGCGTTCGCGCCCCACGCGGGGCCGGGCGCGGCGGGCTCGCCGCCGTGCGTGTCCGTGCCGTGCGCGTGGTACTCCACCGCGCCCGCCGTCATCTGCATGAACGCCTCCTCCAGGGAGGCGCGCTGGGCGCTCAGCTCGTGCAGCGTCAGCCGGTGCTCCGCCGCCAGCTCGCCCAGCTCCTCGATCGGGGCCCCGTCCACCTCCAGGGTTCCGTTTCCGGCCTCGACCACCACGAATCCGCCCGCGTGCAGCACGTCCCGCAGCCGTTCCTGCTGCGGAGAGCGGAGCCGGACGAAACTCCGTGAATTCTGCTGGATGAAATCGGCCATCGACGTGTCGGCCAGCAGCTTTCCCTGCCCGATGACGATCAGATGATCGGCCGTCAGCGCCATTTCACTCATCAGATGGCTGGAGACGAAGATCGTTCTTCCTTCCGCCGCCAGCGACTTCATCAGATTGCGGATCCAGTGAATTCCCTCGGGGTCCAGACCATTGACGGGTTCGTCGAACATGAGGATCTCGGGATCACCCAGCAGCGCCGACGCGATCCCGAGCCGCTGGCCCATGCCGAGCGAGAATCCCTTCGACTTCTTCCGCGCCACCGCCGTCAGACCCACCAGGTCGAGCACCTCGCCCACCCGGCGCTCCGGGATCCGGTTCGACTGCGCCAGGCACAGCAGGTTGTGGTACGCCGACCGGCCCCCGTGCATCGCCTTGGCGTCGAGCAGCGCCCCGATGTACTTCAGCGGCTCGTCCAGCTCGCGGTAGTGCCGGCCGTCGATCCGCACCGTCCCGCTCGTCGGGTTGTCGAGATCGAGCATCATCCGCATCGTGGTCGACTTCCCCGCCCCGTTGGGCCCCAGGAAGCCGGTGATCATGCCCGGCCGGACCTGGAAGGAGAGATGATCGACCGCCGTCTTCGTCCCGTACCGTTTCGTCAGCCCGTCAAGCTCGATCATGCGTACCAAGCTAAGGGCGCGCGAAACCCCCCGCCACCGGAGTGACGGGGGGTTCGGAGGCCCGGCGGAAGGGGCTCAGCGGGTCTGCTGGGCGGGGACGCCCGCGGAGCGCTCCTCGTCCATCGGCGAGCCGGCCGCGGCCACCGCGGCACCGGTCAGCGTGGCCAGCATCTCGCGGACGTTGGTCAGCTGCGCGTTGATGGAGTCGCGGCGGTTGGTGAGCGCCGCCAGCTCGCGCTCCGATTCCGAGCGGATCCGGTCCGCCTTGGCGTTGGCGTCGGCCACGATGTCCTCGGCCTGGCGCTGCGCGGTCTCCACCGTCTGGCGGGCCCGGCGCTCGGCGTCCGTGCGGAGCTTCTCGGCCTCCAGGCGGAGCTGCTCGGCGCGGTGCTCGATCTCGGCGAGGCGCTTCTCCGCCTTGGCCTGACGGGAGGCCAGGTCGCGCTCGGACTGCTCGCGGCGCTTGGCCAGGTTGGTCTCGAAGTCCGCGGCGGCCTGGGCGGCCTTGGCGCGGGTCTCCTCGAAGAGGGCGTCCGCCTCCTCGCGCTTCGACTGCGCGTCCTTCTGCGCCTCGGCGCGCAGCGAGTTCGCCTCGCCCTGGGCCTTCTCGACGATCCGGACGCCCTCGTCCTCGGCCTTCGCCTTGCGCTCCGCCGCGAACGACTCCGCGTCGTTGCGCACCTGCTGGGCGGCCGACTCGGCCAGCTCGCGGTGCTGCTCGGCGGCGCGACGGGCCTCCTCGCGCAGGTCCTTCGCCTCCTCCTCGGCGAGCCGGAGGATCTTCTCGACGCGCGCGCCGAGACCGGCGTACGACGGCTCCGCGTCGCTCACCTGCGCCTGGGCGTTCTGCGTCTCGAGGTGGAGCTCCTCGATGCGCTTCTCCAGGGAGGTGATCCGGGCCAGAGCACTGTCACGGTCGGCGACGAGCTTGGTAATGCGGTCGTCCACCTGACCGCGGTCGTAACCACGCCGCACGAGCTCGAAGCCGAAGGGGGAGGAAGTGTCGCTCATGGGGTTCCTGTCGAATGAGACCGGTGAGGTGTTAGAGGGAATCCTAGGGGCCGAAGCGGCGTGTCATCGAGCGTATGCCCGTTTGATCTGGAGAATGTCCAGCCTTTTGAGTGGCTAGCCGTCCTGGGACTTGCCACCCGAACGAGTGGAACCCGAGGAAGCGCCCGCCTTGAGCCCGTCCTTCGCCCCCGCCGACGGAGTCTCGAAAGACTCCAACGCCTCCAGTACGTCCTGGACACGGGAGATCTCGGCATTGATGTCCGTACGACGACGGGTCAGGACCTCCAGCTCGCGCCGGCCCTCCTCGACCAGCCGCTCCGCTTCCGCCTCCGCCTCCGCCTTGATCCGCTCGGCCTCCGCGATCAGCGAACTCTTCTTCTGCTCCGCCTCCTTGAGGAGGGCGTCCGCCTTCCGCACGGCCGCGATCCGGACCTTGCTCGCCTCCGAACTCGCCTCCGAGACCATCTCCTTGGCCTTCTCCTCGGCCTCGGCCCGCTGCTCCTCGGCGGCCTTCACCAGCTTGTCGACGCGCTCGCCGGCCGTCTTCATCTGCTCGGCCGACTCGCGCCGCGCCCGCTCGTGCAGCTCCTCGATCTCCCCCTCGATCCGGCCCCGCAGCTCCTCGGCCCGCTCCCTTATGTCGGTGGCGTCCTTGCGGGCGCCGACCAGCAGCTCGTCCGCGTCCGTACGGGCCTTCTCCACCAGCGCGTTGCCCTCGACGGTCGCCTCGGCGACGATCCGCTCGGCCTCCTTGCGGGCCGCGCCGACCATGGTGTCCGCCTGGGTCTCCGCCTCGGCGGTGGCGCGCAGCGCCTCCTCCTGGGCCTTGGCGATCAGCTGGTCGGCCTGCTCGGCCGCGTCCGCCCGCTTCTTCGCGCCGGCCTCGCGGGCCTCGTCGAGGGTCCGGTCGGCCTCCGCGCGGGCCTCCGCGCGCATCTGCTCGGCCGCCGCCTCGGCGTCCTCCCGGAGCTTCGCCGACTCCCGGCGGATCCGCTCGGCGTCCTGACGGGCCGCCTCCAGCGCCTCGGCGCCGTCGGCCCGCAGCCGCTCGGCCTCCCCGGCCGCGTCGGCGAGGGTCCGCTCGGCCTCGGCGCGGGCGTCGGCGGTCACCGAGTCGGCCAGCTCGGCCGCCTCGTCGGTGATCCGGCCGGCCTCCGCCGTCGCCTCGCCGACCAGGGCGTCGGCCTGCTCGGCCGCGTCCTGACGGCGCTTGTCGGCGGCCTGCCGGGCCTCGTCCAGGATCTGCTCGGCGTCGGCCAGGGCGGCCGTGCGCAGGGCCTGCGCGTGCGCCTCGCCGTCGGTCTTGACCTGCTCGGCCTCGGTCCGCAGCCGGGTCGCGTCCCGCTCGGTGGTCTCCCACAGCTCGGCGGCCTCGGCAGTGATCCGCTCGGCCTCGGCGGTCGCCTCGCCGACCAGGGCGTCGGCCTGTTCGGCGGCGTCCTGGCGGCGCTTGTCGGCGGCCTGCCGGGCCTCGTCGAGGACCCGCTCCGCCTCCGCGCCGATCCGCTCGGCCTCGGCCGTCGCCTCGCCGACCACGCCCTCGGCCTTCTCGGCCGCCTCCGAACGGATCCGGTTGGCGTCGTCCCGGGCGTCCGCCCGGGTGCGGGCCGCGTCCTGCTCGGCGGAGGCCAGCGCGTCCGTCGCCTCGGTCCGCACCCGCTGCGCGTACTCGGCGGTGTCCGCGCGGAGCTTCTCCGCCTCCGCGATGGCGTCCCCGACCGTCCGCTCGGCCAGCGCCTTCGCGGCCTCGGACTCCTCCTGGGCACGCGCGCGCGTGCGGGCCGCGTCCTCCGACGCCCGCTCCCGCTCCTCGTACGCCTCGGCGCGGACCCGGTCCGCCTCCTCCTGCGCCTCGGTCCGGGTCCGCTCCGCCGCGTGCTCGGCGGCCGAACGCAGCCCGGCGATCTCCTCCTCGGCCTGCTCGCGCAGCCCGGCGACCGAGTCGCGGACCTCCTGCGCGGTCTGTTCGGCGGCACCGACCATCTCGGTCGCCCGCGCGTCGGCCTCCTCGACCAGGCGCTGCGCCTCGGCCTGCGCCTCCTCCACCCGCTTGCGGGCGGCGGCGAGCAGCTCCTCGGACTGCTCGCGGGCGTGCTCGCGCTCCCGGCCGGCCTCGGAACGGGCCGACTCCAGCGTCTCCTCGGCCTCCCGGCGGCGCCGGTTGGCCTCCTCCCGCGCGGCGGCCAGCGCCTCGGCGGCCTCGGCGGCGACCCGCTCGGCGGCGGCCGCGGCCTCCGCCCGCACCCGGTCGGCGGTCTCCTGCGCCTCCGACCGCAGCCGCTCGGCCTCGGTCTCGGCCTCGGAGGTGAGCCGCTGCGCGGTCGCCTCGGCCTCGGCGCGGGCCGCGGCGGCGTCCGCCGTGGCCTCGGTCCGCAGCCGCTCGGCCTCGGTCTCGGCCTGCTCCCGCAGCGTACGGATCCGCTCGGCGGCCTCCGACCGCAGCCGCTCGGTCTCCTCGGCGGCCTCGCGCCGCATCCGCTCGCCCTCGGCACGGGCGTCGGTCAGCTCCCGCCCCGCCGCGGCCACCTTCGCCTCGGCGTCGGCGTGCAGCCGGGCCAGCTCCTCGGCGGCCTCCGCCCGGCGGGCCTCGGCGGCCCGCTCGGCGTCCGCGCGTAGCCCCTCGGCGGCCTTCTCGGCGGCCTCCCGGACCGCCTCCGCCTGCTCCTCGGACTCGACGCGCAGCCGCTCGGCCTCCGCGCGGGTCCGCTCCAGGGTCTCCTCGGCCTGGGTCCGGAGCGTCTGGGCGCGCTCCATCGCCTCCGACCGGACCTTCTCGCTCTCCGCGCCGGCGTGGGTGCGCAGCTCGTCGGCGTCGGCCTTCGCCTTGGCCAGCAGCTCCTCGGCGGTCTTCGCCGCCTCCTCGATCTGCTGGAGCGCCTCGCGGCGGGCCTCGCCGCGGATCCGCTCGCCCTCGGCGATGGCCTCGGCGCGCAGCTGCTCGGCCTCGCCGCGCAGCCGCCGGGCCTCCTCCTGGAGCTCGACGGTCTTGGCCCGGTACTCCTTGGTGTCGTCCTTGGCCGAGCCGAGCAGCTCGTCGGCCTGCTCCTCGGCGCGCGAGCGCAGCCGGTCGGCCTCGGTCTCGGCCTCGCGGCGGATCCGCTCGGCCTCCTCGGCGGCCTTCCGGGTGGTCTCGGAGGCGTCCTCGGACGCCTTGCTCAGGATCTCCTCGGCGCTGCGGGCCGCCTTGGCGAGCGCCGCCGCCGAGTCCTCGGCCGCGGCGGTGCGGGCCTTCTCGGTGGCCTCGGCGACCAGCTTCTCGGAGTGCGCGGTCGCCTCGCGCAGCTTCTCCTCGGCCTCCGCCTTGAGGGCCTCGGCCTCCTTGGTGGCCTCGCCGACGAGGCGGGCGATCTCCGTCTTGGCGGTACGGGTGCGCTGCTCGTTGACGGAGTCGGCGGAGGCCAGCGTCTTCGCGGCGGCCTCCTTGGCCTCCGCGAGCGCCTTGTCGGCCTCGGCGCGGGCCTGCCGCAGCTTCTCCTCGGCCTCCTGCATCCGCTGCTCGGCGGCGCGGGACAGCTCGGCGGCCTGCCGACGGGCCTGGTCGGTCTCGGCGACGGCGGCGGTACGCAGCTGCTCGGCGTGGCCGGTGGCCTCCTGCGCCTGGGTGGAGGCGGCCGTCATCAGCCGCTCGGCGTCCTTGCGGGCGCGCAGCAGAATCGCTTCGGCCTCGGCGCGGGCGGCCTCCGCCTCGGCGCCGACGCGGCGGCCGGTCTCCTCGGTGAGGCGGGCGGCCTCGGCGCGGGCGGCGGCGAGCGACTGCTCGGCCTCGGCGCGGGCCTCGTCCATCAGCCGGCGGGCCTGCGCCTCGGTGCGGGCGCGCAGCTGCTCGGCCCAGGCCACGTTCTCGTTGACGTGGGCCTCGACGGTCTGGCGGCGCTCGTTCAGCTCCTGGTCGAGCTGCTGGCGGCGCTGGACGGCCTCGTTGTGCAGTTCGGCCTGGAGCCGGGCCTGGTGCTCGGCGTGCTCCTGGAGGATCCGCTGGGTCTGCGCCCGCGCCTCCCGGAGCTCCCGCTCGGCGTCCTGGCGGAGCTGCTCGGCCTGCGCCTGGGCGTTGCGCAGCAACTGCTCGGCCTGGTAGCCGATGTCCGCGCTGTCGTAGGCGGGCCGGGACGCGATGGTGCGGCGCGCCTCGTGGAGCTTGGCACGCAAGACCTCGACCTGGTAACCGAGGTCCTCGGCGTGCTGGACGGCCTTCTCTCGCTCCTTCTTCAGCCGGTCCATCTCGGCTTCGAACCGCGAGAGATGGTCGTCTTCAGCTCGGTGGCTCTCCTGGCGTTCGTAGCCCCGCACTGCGCGGTCCATCCTTCCCCGAGCTCCGCGAGCGGGGCAGACCCCAACCCTGGTCGCTACATTCCGACGAGCACCGTTCACCGGACAGAACGGCCCCCCCGGGGAATCGTGGCAGATCGGACGACCCCGACATCCCGACTACGGCGCCGCGCGAAGCGGCCCCGACCGGCCCCGGCCCGGAGTCGCCCACTCTACCGGGCCGGGAATACGGAGGTCAGTGCTCCACTGAGGAGTGGTCAGCGGAGGTGACCAGTTCGGTCAGGACGCCGTGGCAGTCCTTGGGGTGGAGGAAGGTGATCCGGGAGCCCATGGAACCGGTCCGGGGCTCGTCGTAGAGGACCCGGACGCCCTTGCCGCGGATGGCCTCGGCGTCCCCGTCGACGTCGGCGGTGCCGAAGGCGATGTGGTGGACGCCCTCGCCGTTCTTGGCCAGCCACTTGCCGACCGCGGAGTCCTCCCGGGTGGGCTCCAGGAGCTGGAGGTAGGAGGCCCCGCCGTCGTCGGTGGCGTTGATCCTCAGCATGGCCTCGCGGACGCCCTGCTCCTCGTTGACCTCGGAGTGGTAGACCTCGAAGCCGTACGTGGCACGGTAGAACTCGACGGTCCTGTCCAGGTCGAAGCAGGCGATCCCGATGTGGTCGATACGCGTCAGCATGGCTCCAGTGCACCCCCGCCGGGATGGTTACGCAACGTGCGCGCCGTCACACCGGCAGGCCGGTGACCTCGCCCCGCACCGCTCAGTACATTGGCGGTAAACCCTCGTTCACTCCTCATCCCAAGGGGCCGTGCCTCATGTCTGGAACGACCGGTACCACCTCAGTGATCGTCGCGGGCGCCCGCACGCCCATGGGTCGCCTGCTCGGCTCGCTCAAGTCCTTCTCCGGCGCCGACCTGGGCGGCTTCGCCATCAAGGCCGCCCTGGACCGGGCCGGCATCGGCGGCGACCAGGTGCAGTACGTGATCATGGGCCAGGTGCTCCAGGCGGGCGCCGGGCAGATCCCCGCCCGCCAGGCCGCCGTCAAGGCCGGCATCCCGATGAACGTCCCCGCCCTCACCATCAACAAGGTGTGCCTCTCCGGCCTGGACGCCATCGCGCTCGCCGACCAGCTCATCCGCGCCGGTGAGTTCGACGTGATCGTCGCCGGCGGCCAGGAGTCCATGACCAACGCCCCGCACCTGCTGCCCAAGTCCCGCGAGGGCTACAAGTACGGCGCGATCGAGATGCTCGACGCGATGGCGTACGACGGCCTCACGGACGCCTTCGAGTCCATCGCGATGGGCGAGTCCACCGAGAAGCACAACACCCGCCTCGGCATCGACCGCGCCTCCCAGGACGAGATCGCCGCGCTGTCGCACCAGCGCGCCGCCGCCGCCCAGAAGAACGGCGTCTTCGAGGCCGAGATCACCCCGGTCGAGATCCCGCAGCGCAAGGGCGACCCGGTGATCTTCTCGAAGGACGAGGGCGTCCGCGCCGAGACCACCGTCGAGTCCCTCGGCAAGCTCCGCCCGGCCTTCACCAAGGACGGCACCATCACCGCCGGCACCTCCTCGCAGATCTCCGACGGCGCCGCCGCCGTGGTCGTGATGAGCAAGGCCAAGGCGGAGGAGCTGGGCCTGGAGTGGATCGCCGAGATCGGCGCCCACGGCAACGTGGCCGGCCCGGACAACTCGCTCCAGTCGCAGCCGTCCAACGCGATCAACCACGCCCTGAAGAAGGAGGGCCTGACCGTCGACGACCTCGACCTGATCGAGATCAACGAGGCCTTCGCCGCGGTCGCCGTGCAGTCCATGAAGGACCTCGGCGTGTCCCCGGAAAAGGTGAACGTCAACGGTGGCGCCATCGCGCTCGGCCACCCGATCGGCATGTCCGGCGCCCGCGTGGTGCTCCACCTCGCCCTGGAGCTCAAGCGGCGCGGCGGCGGTGTCGGCGCGGCCGCGCTCTGCGGCGGCGGCGGTCAGGGCGACGCCCTGATCATCAAGGTCACCGGCAAGTAAGCACCTCTGACAGGAGAACGCAGCATGGTGGACGTCCCCGCTCTCGTCGCCCAGGCACGGGAAGGCCGGCCGCGGGCCGTGGCCCGGCTGATCTCGCTGGTGGAGGGGGCGTCCCCGCAGCTGCGCGAGGTGATGGCGGCGCTGGCCCCGCTGACCGGCAACGCCTACGTGGTGGGCCTGACCGGTTCGCCCGGGGTCGGCAAGTCCACGTCGACCTCGGCGCTGGTGGCCGCGTACCGCCGGGCCGGCAAGCGGGTCGGCGTGCTCGCCGTCGACCCGTCCTCGCCGTTCAGCGGCGGAGCCCTCCTCGGCGACCGGGTGCGGATGTCGGACCACGCCTCCGACCCGGGCGTCTACATCCGCTCGATGGCCACCCGCGGCCACCTGGGCGGTCTCGCCTGGGCCGCCCCGCAGGCCATCCGGGTGCTCGACGCGGCCGGCTGCGACGTGATCCTGGTGGAGACCGTCGGCGTCGGCCAGTCCGAGGTGGAGATCGCGGGCCAGGCCGACACCTCGGTGGTGCTGCTCGCCCCGGGCATGGGCGACGGGATCCAGGCCGCGAAGGCGGGCATCCTGGAGATCGGCGACGTGTACGTGGTCAACAAGGCGGACCGGGACGGCGCCGACGCCACGGCCCGCGAGCTCAACCACATGCTGGGCCTCGGCGAGGCCCGCGGTCCCGGCGACTGGCGGCCGCCGATCGTGAAGACGGTCGCGGCCCGCGGCGAGGGCGTCGACGAGGTCGTGGAGGCGCTGGAGAAGCACCGGGCCTGGATGGAGGAGCACGGGGTCCTGGCGGAGCGCCGGAAGGCCCGCGCGGCCCGCGAGGTGGAGACCATCACCATCACGGCGCTGCGCGAGCGGATCGGCGACCTGCACGGGGACCGGCGGCTCGACGCGCTGGCCGAGCGCATCGCGACCGGCGCGCTCGACCCGTACGCGGCCTCCGACGAGCTCCTGGCGAGCCTGACCGGCAACTGACCCGCCGGACGACGGAGAAGGGCCTCCCCGCGCCGGGGAGGCCCTTCTTCCGCACATCCGTCAGGTCACGGCTTGCCGCGCTTGCCGCGCAGCCGCTCGGCGACCGGCTTCAGCGACTCGTGGAGGTCGCCGAGCGCCTCCGGGGTGAGCCGGTCGATGAAGTGGTCGCGGACCGACTCCACGTGGTGCGGGGCGACCTTGCGCATGGTCTCCATGCCGTGGTCGGTGAGGACCGCGTAGAGGCCGCGCCGGTCGGACTCGCAGTTCATCCGCTCGACCAGGCCCGCGTTCTCCATCCGGGTGATCTGGTGCGAGAGGCGGCTCTTGGACTGCAGGGTGGCCGCCGCCAGGTCGCTCATGCGCAGCCTGCGCTCGGCGGATTCCGAGAGGTTGACGAGGATCTCGTAGTCGTTCATCGTCAGCCCGAAGGGCTGGAGGTCGCGCTCCAGCTGGTGCGTCAGCATTCTCTGGACGTCGAGGAAGGTGCGCCACGCGCACTGCTCGGCGTCGGTGAGCCAGGGAGTGGCCGTCTCGGTGTCCATGAGTGGATTCTACCTAAGAAGTTGAATACTTGACGAAATCTGCGGGGTGACGCTCGGCACCCGCCGTGCCGGCCGCGCGCCCCGCGCGGCCGTTCGACGCGTCACGCTCCGCAGACTACCGCTCACAGCCCGAAGCGCCGCTGCAGGTCCCCGAGCTGGCCGGGAAGACGCGGTACCGAACCCGGGACGCCCTGGCCCGAACCGTGCGCACCGCCCGGCACCCCGGCCTGGGCCGGCGGGGCACCGGCGGGACGCTCCGCCATCAGCAGCTCCGTCGACTGGAGCAGCACCGTCCCCGCCCCGACGAACTCGAACTGGTGCTCCTCGCCCGAGGAGCCCCCGATCCCCGTCAGGGCCCGGACGCCGCCCATCACGCCCGTCAGGTAGGCGTGGTCGTAATGGTGACAGGGGGAGGGGCAGTCCGCCCAGCCGACCAGCGCCTGCGGGTCCACCCGCAGCGGCGGCTCCATGAAGACCACCGGCCCGTTAGACGCCGCCACGAACTTCCCCGTGCCGATCAGCGTCACGAACCCGGGCACGATCGACTGCTTCAGCGCCAGCGTCGGCTGGTAGGCCAGCAGGTTCCCCGACCGGATCGTCAGATTGCCCTCGTCCAGGTCGTACGAGTTCACGTCGAAGGCCCGGTCCGCGAGCAGCATCTTCCCGGTGCCCTCGGCCACCACCCAGTCGCTCGCGTGCAGCGGCGAGTGGAAGGCCGTCCGCACCAGCCGGTCCAGCCGGCCGTGCCCGATCCCGTTGAACTCGATCCGCCCGTAGTAGGCGATCATCTTCCCCTTCTGGAGGAACCAGGGGGAGCCCTTCAGCTCGACGCAGAAGGTGTACGCGTTGACGTTGTCGTCCGACGGCAGGGTGTGCGGATCGTGGATGACAGGGGTGCTCACAGCTTCTCCTCCGACGCCTGGACGTACACCGCGCCGCTGCCGCTCAGCTCCAGCTGGAACGCCTCGCCCGAGCCGCGGCCCACCATGTCCCGCCAGCCCAGCGCCGCCGAGAGCTTGTTGCGCACGTCGCCGTGGTGCGCCACGTACGCCTGCGGGTCGACGTGGACCGGGCGGCCCGGCGCGATCGGCAGCTCGATCACCCCGCCGTGCGCCATGACCGCCACCGAGCCGTGGCCCTTGAGGGTGGTGGTGAAGAGCCCCTGGCCGGTCACCTGGCCGCGGACCATGCCCATCACCCCGCCCTGCGAGCCCATGAACATGGTGCCCTGCTCCAGGGTGCCGTCGAAGGCGAGCAGCCGGTCCGCCTCCACGTACAGGGTGTCGCCGGTCAGCGCGATCACCTGGATGTGGTGGCCCCCGTGCCCGAACATCACCGTGCCGCTGCCCTCGACGGTCATCAGCGGCGTCGCCTCGCCGGCCACCCGGCGGCCGATCATCGACATCAGGCCGCCCTGGCCGCCGGCCATGTTCGGCGTGAACGTGACGTCCCCGCGGTACGCCAGCATGGCGCCGCGCTGGCTGAAGAGGCGCTGCCCGGGGACGACGGTCGCCTCGACCATCTTCGAGTTGATCTCCCGGAACGGCATCAGACCGCACCCCCTTCGTTCGCTTCTCCGCCCGCGCGGCTCAGAGGCGCGGCCGTCGTCGTCGCCTGCGGGCCGGTGGCCGCGCGTGCGTCGCTCACAGCTCACCCCCGATCGTGTTCCGCTCGCTCGGCTGCACGTAGACGAGCCCGTCGCCCTCGAAGCGGATCTGGAAGGCCTCGCCGCCGCCCTCGCCGATCAGGGTGCGGAAGGTCACGCCCGACTGGAAGTGCTGCTGGAGGTTTCCCTGGTGGGCCACGTACGCGCCGGGGTCCACCGACAGCGGGTACTGCGGGGTCACCCGGAGCACCGTCGCCGGGCCGTCGGACATGATGGCCGCCTGGCCGGTGCCCTCCACCGTGGTGGTGAAGAGGCCGTTGCCGGTCGCGCCGCCGCGCATGCCCGTGAAGGACGTGCCGGTGCGCAGCCCCGCGTCGGCGCAGAGCAGGTTGCTCGCCTCGACCCACAGCTTGTCGCCGTGCAGCTGGACGAGGTTGATCTCGGAGGCCCGGTCGGCGAACCAGCAGGTCCCCTGGCCCTTGACCTCCATCACCTCCATCTGTTCGCCGGTCAGCCGGCGGGTGACCATGCCGCGCAGGCCCTCACCGCCGCCGCTCATCTTCTTGAACGCCATCTGCCCGTCGTAGGCGACCATCGAGCCGTTCTTCGCCTTGACGGCGTCGCCGGTCATCGTCACGGCGAGCACCTTGCTGCCTTGGAGTCGGAACGTAGCCACCGCTCGAAGGTAGCGGGGACCCGGTTAAAGGGACTGCAAAGTCGCCGTGCACAATGGACTCGCCCACCCCTTGTGCATCCGTTCACAAGATCGCGCTCCTGCTCGAACGAAGGTGATCCCTCCGTGGACCTCAAGACCGCTTCCTCGCTGCACCGCCTCCGGCTCGTCTCCGCGCCCGAGGCCGTCTCGTTCCTGCTCCTGCTGGTCTGCTCGGTGCTCAAGCGGACCACGGACTTCAACGCGGTGCCGGTGATGGGCGCCGTCCACGGCGTGCTCTTCGTCCTCTACGTGCTCTTCTGGCTGGACGCCTGGAACCGCACCAAGTGGAGCTTCGGCACCGCCGCCGTCTACTTCGTCCTCTCGGTGATCCCCTTCGGCGGCTTCTTCGCCGACCGCAAGCTGAAGGCCGAGGCCGAGGCCGCCGTCATCGCCTCCCGCGCCCGCGCCGAGGCCGCCGAGGGCGCGGTGAAGGCGTGATCGTCGCGTTCTCCGTCACTCCGCTCGGCGTCGGCGAGGAGGTCGGCGAGTACGTCGCCGACGCCGTCCGCGTCGTCCGGGAGTCCGGGCTGCCGAACCGCACCGATGCCATGTTCACGTCCATCGAGGGGGAGTGGGACGAGGTCATGGACGTCGTGAAGCGGGCGGTCGCCGCCGTCGAGGCGCGCGCCCCGCGCGTCTCCCTCGTCCTCAAGGCCGACGTCCGGCCCGGCGTCACCGACGGCCTCACCGCCAAGGTCGAGACGGTCGAGCGCCACCTGGCCGGCTGAACCCGAGCCGCCCCGAGCCCCCGGTCCATCGCCGGGGGCTTCTCGGTTCCCACCAGCGCTTTGAGCGAATGATCGCCATCGGTTAACGTCCTCCTTGAGCAGTCGCTCAAGACGGGAGGAAGGCCGGGACGCGTCCACGGCCCGCTCCCGATCCCGGCCGTCGCCGGGGCCGGTGTCTCCGCGGGGGAGCGCCACCGGTCCGGCGGCGGCCGGAGCCGCGCCGGGGCCGGGGGGCCCGCGCGCCGGGAGGGGCGGGACGGGCCCGCGGGCGAGAGGGGCGGGGCGTGAGCCGGGAGACGAAGGCGCGGGACGCCAAGGGGCGGGAGACCCGCGAGAAGCTGCTGGACGGCGCCCTGCGGAGCCTCGTCGAGCACGGCATCGCCGGGACCTCGGCCCGGTCCGTCGCGGCCGCCGCCGGGGTCAACCAGGCCCTCGTCTTCTACCACTTCGGCTCCGTCGACGACCTCCTCGCCGCCGCCTGCCGGCGCGGCGCCGAGCAGCGGGTGGCCCGCCACCGCGACCGGCTCCGGGCCGTCACCGGCCTGACCGAGCTGCTCGCCTTCGGGCGGGCGATGCACGAGGAGGAACGGGACGCCGGCCACGTCGCCGTCCTCGCCCAGCTCCTCGCCGGCGCCCAGACCCACCCCCGGCTCGCCCCCGCCACCGCCGCCGGCCTCGACCTGTGGGCCGAGGAGATCGAGCGGGTCCTCCGGCGGGTGCTCGCCGGGACCCCGCTGGACGGGATCGCCGACCCCGCGGGACTCGCCCGCGCCGTCGCCGCCTCCTTCGTCGGCCTCGAATTGTACGAGGGCGTCGACCCCGAGGGGGCCGAGGCCGCCCTCACCGCCCTGGAGCAACTCGGCGCGCTGCTCGCCGCCGTGGAGGAGCTGAACCCGGTCGCGCGGAAGGCCGTCGCGTACACGCTGCGTCGATCGGGTGGACGCGGGCGCTAGAGCACCCTCACTCGGAGTACTCCAGTCGACACGCCGGACGATCTCCCCTTTCGTGGGGATATCGACCCGATCGACGACAGCTGGAGGCACCGTGCGGCCGGGAGGCTACGACTACGACACCTACAGCCGACTCGCCGGTCCCCTCACGGAACCGGACACGGCGGCGTACCAGGTGCGGTACACGAGTCTGCTCTCCAAGGAGCCGCACCGAATACGAGCCGTCCTCCTCATGGCCCTCGCGCCGCTGCTCTCCGCGGTGCTCCTGGCCTACCTGGTCTGGCCCAGCCACTGGACCGTCCGCGAGGGCGACGACGCCTGGCGGGTGCCGTACGACACCGTGATGCTCGTGTCGATCGGCCTCATCTGCCTCTTCATGCTGGTGAACGTCTCCTCGATCGCCCACGCCACCATGGTCGCCCGCGACCCCGTCCCCGTGTACCCCGAGAAGGGCACCCGGGTCGCCTTCCTCACCACGTACGTGCCCGGCAAGGAACCCCTCGCCATGGTCCGGGCCACCCTGGAGGCCGCCGTCCGCCTCCGGCACGACGGCATCCTGCACGTCTGGCTCCTCGACGAGGGAGACAGCGACGAGGCCAAGGCGCTCTGCGCCGAACTCGGCGTCCGCCACTTCACCCGCGCCGGCGTGCCCGAGTGGAACCGCGCGAAGGGCCCGCACAAGGCGAAGACCAAGCACGGCAACTACAACGCCTGGCTCGCCCGGCACGGCGACGCCTACGACTACTTCGCCTCCGTCGACACCGACCACGTCCCGCTCCCGAACTTCCTGGAGCGGATGCTCGGCTACTTCCGCGACCCCGACGTCGCCTTCGTCGTCGGACCGCAGGTCTACGGCAACTACACCGGCGCCGTCACCAAGGCCGCCGAGTCCCAGCAGTTCCTCTTCCACGCCCTCATCCAGCGCGCCGGCAACCGCTACCGCGCCCCCATGTTCGTCGGCACCAACAACGTCGTCCGGATCGCCGCCCTGAAGCAGATCGGCGGCCTGTACGACTCCATCACCGAGGACATGGCCACCGGCTTCGAACTGCACCGCCGCAAGAACCCGGTCACCGGCCGGTACTGGCGCTCCGTCTACACCCCCGACGTCCTCGCCGTCGGCGAGGGCCCCGAGTCCTGGACCGACTTCTTCACCCAGCAGCTCCGCTGGTCCCGGGGGACGTACGAGACGATCCTCAAGCAGTCCTGGAAGGCGCCGTTCACCATGCCTCCCGGCCGCCTCCTCAACTACGCGCTGATGCTCGTCTACTACCCCATGACGGCCGTCAACTGGCTGCTCGGCATCCTCAGTTGCGTCCTCTACCTGTGGCTCGGCGCCTCCGGCACCCAGGTCTCCTCCCAGGTCTGGCTGATGATCTACAGCGACGCCGTCGCCCTCCAGATCGGCCTCTACCTCTGGAACCGCCGCCACAACGTCTCCCCGCACGAACCCGAGGGCTCCGGCGGCCTCGCCGGCATGGTGATGTCCGCGCTCTCCGCGCCCGTCTACCTCAGGTCCCTCGGCTCCGCGCTGCTGCGCACCCGCGGCCGCTTCGTCGTCACCCCCAAGGGCGGCGCCGCCAGCCCCGACCGCGTCCTCACCTTCCGCATCCACCTCTTCTGGGCGGCCGTCCTCATCGCCTCCCTGGTGGCCTCGGTCCGCTACGACCACACCCACGCGGCCATGCGCACCTGGGCGGTCCTCGCCCTCGTCATCGCGCTCGCCCCGGTCGCCGTCTGGGCCTTCACGTGCCTGCGCGACCGGCGGGCCCGCGCGGTCCGCGCCCGGGCCCGCGCCCGGACCCGGGAGCGCCGCCTCGCCGTCGCCCGCGCCGGGATCGAGCTGCGCGCCGTACCGCCGCTGCCGCAGTTCCCGCCGCTGCCCCCGCACCCGCCCGCGACCACCGCGCCCACGACGACCGGAGGGAACTGATCCATGGCCTACCGGCCGTCCAAGAAGTTCAAGAAGACCCTGCTCGGCAGCGGCGCCGTCCTCGTCCTCGCGGCGCTCAACGCCCCCGCCGCCGTCTCCTTCGCCACGGAGAAGTACCACGCCTACAAGATCGCCCAGCCGGAGTACAAGAAGCGGTACGGCTCCTGGGGCGGCGTCTCCGTCCCCGACGGGGCCCGGATCAACGCCATCCACGCGGCCCTCCTGCACACCGGCAAGGTGCTGCTGATCGCCGGCTCCGGCAACAACCAGAAGAACTTCGACGCCGGGACCTTCGACACCGTCCTGTGGGACCCGGTGAGGAACACCTTCAAGAAGGTCCCCACCCCCGAGGACTTCTTCTGCGCCGGCCACAGCCAACTCCCCGACGGGCGGCTCCTGGTGGCCGGCGGCACCGCCCGCTACGAGGTCCTCGACGGCGGCGTGAAGAAGGCCGGCGGCGGGATGCGGGTCAAGAACGAGTCCCCCGACAAGGCCGTCACGCTGAAGAAGGGCACCCGCTTCCGCTCCCCGTCCGGCGTCGAGTACGTCACCACCACCGACGTCACCGTCCCCAAGGCGAAGCGCGAGTTCGAGATCTCGTACTTCAAGAGCGGCCAGATGAAGCCGTGGCGGACCAAGGTCACCGCGGCCGAGGCCCGCGTCTTCGTCGAGGCCGTCGAGGAGGGCCCGCGGGGCCTCACCACCCAGGCCGCCCAGTACGAGGTCGTCGGCCTCAAGGGCAAGGACGCCGACAACGTCTACGGCCTCGCCCAGAAGCTCACCACCGAGAAGCAGGACTTCCAGGGCATCAAGGCCGCCTACGAGTTCGACCCCAAGGCGGAGAAGTACGTCCCGGTCGCCCCCATGAAGGACGCCCGCTGGTACCCCACCCTCGTCGGCCTCCAGGACGGCAAGGTCCTCGCCGTCTCCGGCCTCAACGACGTCGGCGACGTCGTCCCCGGCGACAACGAGATCTACGACCCCAAGACCAAGAAGTGGTCCAAGGGCCCCTTCCGCTACTTCCCCACCTACCCCTCGCTCTTCCTCACCAAGGGCGGCAAGCTCCTCTACACCGGCTCCAACGCCGGCTACGGGCCCGCCGAGAAGGGCCGCGAACCGGGCCTGTGGGACCTGAGGACCAACACCTTCACCAAGCTGTCCGGGCTCAGCGACCCCGACCAGCTGGAGACCTCCGCCTCCCTGATCCTGCCCCCGGCCCAGGCCCAGAAGGTCATGGTGCTCGGCGGCGGCGGGGTCGGCGAGTCCGCCAAGTCCACCGCCCGCACCGCCGTCGTCGACCTGGGCAGCGACAACCCCGTCTTCCGGGACGGGCCCGCCCTCCCGCAGGGCACCCGCTACCTCAGCAGCGTCCTGCTCCCCGACGACACCGTCTTCACCACCGGCGGCTCCCGCGACTACCGCGGCCGCGGCGGCAGCGACATCCTCAAGGCCCAGTTCTACGACCCCGCCACCAACGCCTTCGCGGCGGCGGCCGACCCCACCGTCGGCCGCAACTACCACTCGGAGGCGCTGCTGCTGCCCGACGGACGGGTCGCCACCTTCGGCTCCGACCCGCTCTTCGGCGACAAGGACAACACCAAGCTCGGCACCTTCGAGCAGCGCATCGAGGTCTTCACCCCGCCCTACCTGCACAAGGCGGGCGCCGACCGGCCGGTGCTCGGCGAGGGGCCGCGGGAGCTCGACCGGAACGGCCGCGCCACCTTCAAGACCAAGGACGCCGGGCGGATCGCCAAGGCCCGGCTCATGCGGCCCAGCGCCGTCACCCACACCACCGACGTCGAGCAGCGCTCGGTGGCCGTGGACCTGACGAAGGGCAAGGACGGCCTGACCGTCACCGTGGACGTGCCCGACGACCGCACCCTCGTCCCGCCCGGCTGGTACATGCTCTTCGTCACCGACCGGGACGGCATCCCGTCCGAGGCCAAGTGGATCCAGGTGGGGGAGGGGTGACGGCTCCTCGGGTCCGGGGCCGCGTCAGGACGCGGCCCGGCGGGCCAGGCCGAGCGCGTACTCCGGCCACCAGGTCCCCGCGGACGGGCCGCCCCGGCACTGCCCGTCCGAATCGCCCGGCCGCTTGATCCACAGGTACGCGTCCACCAGCGCGTCCCCGGTCCGGTCCGTCGGCGGCACGCCGAGCGACCGGCCCGGGGGATTGCACCAGGCCTCCGCCCGGTCCCCCGGGAGGGGGCCGGCGCCGTTCCGGCTGGTGTCGATCGTGAAGTGCAGCCCGCCGAGCAGCCCCGACAGGGTCGCCCCGAACTCCCGCACCGCCGCGTTGGTCTGGAAGTTCGACACGTTCAGCGAGAAGCCGTCCGCCCGGCCGATCCCCGCCCGCCGCAGCGGCTCCACCAGCTTCCCCGGATCGTCGATCCACGCCGGATTGCCCGCGTCCAGGTAGACCCGGGTCCGCGGCTGCCGCTTCAGCCGCTCGATCGCCTCCGCGAGCAGCGCGGACCGCTCCTCGTGGTACTGCGCCGGAGTGCAGCCGTCCACCATGTGGGGCACCGCGTCCGGTTCGAGCACCACCACCGCCGAGGCGTCCCCGATCGCCGAGGCGAAGGAGTCGATCCACGCCCGGTACGCCGCCCCGTCGTGCGCCCCGCCCGCCGAGTACATGCCGCAGTCCCGGTGCGGGATGTTGTACGCCACGAAGACCGCCGTCCGGCCCTCGGCCGTCGCCCCCCGCACCGCCCGCAGGATCTCCGGCACCGGGTCGTCACCGGCCGGCCACTCCGCGACCGGCTGCTCCGCGATCCGCTTCAGCACCCGCGCGTCGTCGGCGCGGCCCTGCGCCTCGTACCGCCGCACCTGCTTCGCCGCGTCGCTCTCCGGATCCACCCAGAACGGCGACCCGCCGGTCGGCGCCGGAGCCTCGCCCCCGGTCGTGGCGGGCGGACCGACGGGGGAGGGGGCGGGCCCGTCGGAGGAACAGCCGGCCCCGGCCAGCAACAGCGCGCTGACGAGGGCGAGCGTGGCGGTGACGGTGGTGCGGCGGGACATCCGGCCCCCAGGGTCGGCAACACGGGAGAGGGGAGTACGGGCGTGGGATCCGCCCGCGGCAGCCGGGCGAACGGGGCTTATCGTGACATGACGGTCAGTCGGCGTCCGGCTGCGACACCGCGATCCCCAGCGGTGTCCGCTCGTACAGCACCTGGTGGCCGTAACGCCGCGAGGTCAGCAGCCCCGCGTCCCGCAGCACCGCCAGGTGCGCCGAGACCGACGACGGCGCCCGCCCCAGCCGGTGCGCCAGCGCCGTCGTCCCCATCGGCGCGTCCAGCGCGCACAGCACGTCCGCCCGCACCGGGCCGAGCAGGCGCGCCAGCACCTCCGGCGTCCGCTCCCGCGCCGGGGTCCACAGCCCGCCGATCCCGCGCACCGGATACACCACCGTCGGCTGCCACGGCTCCTCGAAACCGCTCACCACGTCCGGCCAGATGAACACCGACGGCATCAGCACCAGCCCCTGCCCGCCCAGCGCCCGCACGTGCTCCCCGCGGTAGCCGTCCACCTCCAGGACCGCCGCCTCCGCGTCCCAGGAGAAGGACGGGTGCAGCTCGCCGAGCAGCCGCTCCAGACCGCCGTCCGCGAGCCGCCGCGAGTGGTACGCCACGTCCGCTTCGAGCAGCGCCCGCAGCCGGGGCCAGTGCGGGGCGATCAGCGCCTCCCAGGCCGCCTGGAGCAGATCGGCCAGGCGCTCCACCGCCCCGGCGGGGTCGGCGAGCAGCCGCCGCCCCTCCGGGCTCTCCGCCGCCCCCGGCGTACAGGCCAGCGCCCGGGCCAGGTCCGGCCCGACCAGCGCCGGATCGACCGCCCGTACGGCGGCGAGCTCCTCCTCGAAGGAAGCCGCGGGACCCAGCGGCGGCGGGTACAGGAAGTCCGGCGAGTGCCCGCGCAGCGGCATGAGCAGCTGGAGCGGCGCCAGCTCCAGCTCCCGCGCGGCCGCGGCGATCCGCCGCAGCCACGGCAGGTGGTAGCCCTGCTGCCGGGGCCGCGCCAGCACCCGCACCGCCGACTGGGCCTCCCAGAGCGGCGAGACGGCGAACCGGATCCGCAGCGGATCGGTCTCCCCGAACAGCAGGTGGTACGGCACGGGAACCCTCCGGGTGCGCGGAGCCGGGCGCGGCGGGCGGGCGCGGGGCGCCCGGCGAAGATTCGGCTGGAGCCGAAAGTCTACGGCCGCCGTCCGCCCGCCCCCAGGCTGCTCCCATGACCCAGACCGACACCCCCGTCCCCGGCGCCGCCGGACCGGACGCCCCCGCCCCCGACACCCCCGGCGCCGCCGGGGCCGCGCCGACGGCCGGTTACCTCGCCGTCTTCCGGGTCCGTGAGTTCCGGTGGGTCTTCGGGGCGCACCTGCTCTCGCTGCTCGGGCTCGTCGTCAGCGAGATCGCCCTCACCGTCCTCGTCTACGACCTCACCCGCTCCCCGCTCCTCTCCTCCCTCACCTTCGCCCTCGGCTTCCTCCCCTACCTCCTCGGCGGCACCCTCCTCGCCGGCCTCGCCGACCGCTTCCCGCCCCGCCGGGTCCTCGTCGTCTGCGACCTGGTCTCCGCCGCCGCCGTCGCGCTCATGGTGCTGCCCGCCACCCCGGTCGCCGGGCTGCTCGTGCTGCGCTGCGCCGTCGCCGCCGTCGCCCCGGTCTTCCAGGGGGTCCGGATGGCGACGCTCACCGACATCCTCGGCGAGGGCGACCTCTTCGTCCTCGGCCGCTCCCTCCTCCGGATCGTCTCCCAGTCCGCCCTCCTCGCCGGCTTCGGCGTCGGCGGCGTGCTGCTCACCGTCGTCCCCGCCCGCGGCGCCATCGCCCTCACCGCCGCGACCTTCCTCCTCTCCGCCCTGCTGCTGCGCCTCGGCACCGCCCGCCGCCCCGCCCGCGCCGCCGCCGGGCGCGCGGGGAGCGGCGCCGGGTGGTCGCTGCTGCGCGACCGCCGGATCCGCGTCCTGCTGCTGCTCTTCTGGACGCCGCCGCTCTTCGCCGTCGTCCCCGAGGCCCTCGCCGCCCCCTACGCCGACGGGCTCGGCGTCTCCACCGCCGCCCTCGGCCTCCTCATGTGCGCCATGCCCGTCGGCACCATCGCGGGCGAGCTCCTCGCCGGCGCCCTCCTGAAGCCCGCCACCCGCTCCCGGCTGGTCGCCCCGCTGCTCCTCGCCGGCTTCCTCCCCTTCCTCCTGTACGCGCTCCGCCCCGGGCCCGCCCTCGCGGCGGTCGCCCTCGTCCTGGCCGGCGCCGCCGGGGCGTACACCCTCGGCCTCGACGCCTGGTTCGTCGCCGCGGTCCCGGAGGAGCGGCGGGGGAGGGCGATGACCCTCCTGTCCGGCGGCATGATGACCGTCCAGGGCCTCGGCATGGCCGGCGCGGGGCTCGTCGCCGAGTTCGTCCCCGTCCACCTGGTCGTCGCCGGCGCCGGCGCGCTGGCCACCGCCGCCGTCGCCGTCCTCCTCGCGACCGAAAGACGAGACAGGGCTGACCGGCATGTGACCAGTCGGTAAGGTCGACGCGTGCCGAAGCCGCTCAGTCTCCCCTTCGACCCCATCGCCCGAGCCGACGAACTCTGGCAGAAGCGCTGGGGTCCGGTCCCCTCGATGGCCGCGATCACCTCGATCATGCGCGCCCACCAGATCCTCCTGGCCGAGGTCGACGCCGTGGTCAAGCCGTACGGGCTGACCTTCGCCCGCTACGAGGCGCTGGTGCTGCTCACCTTCTCCCAGGCGGGCGAGCTCCCCATGTCGAAGATCGGCGAGCGGCTGATGGTCCACCCCACCTCGGTGACGAACACGGTGGACCGCCTGGTGAAGTCCGGCCTCGTCGCCAAGCGGCCCAACCCCAACGACGGGCGCGGCACGCTGGCCTCCATCACGGAGAAGGGCCGCGAGGTGGTCGAGGCGGCCACCCGCGACCTGATGGAGATGGAGTTCGGCCTGGGCGCGTACGACGCGGAGGAGTGCGCGGAGATCTTCGCCCTCCTGCGCCCCCTGCGGGTCGCGGCGCACGACTTCGACGAGGGCTGACCCCGCTCCGGCGAGGGCCGACCCCCGCGAAGATCGCCCGGAACGGGCGGTTACGCTCGACGGCATGAAATCCAGCGTGCTGACCCGCTACCGCGTCATGGCGTACGTGACCGCCGTCATGCTGCTCGTGCTGTGCACCTGCATGGTCTTCAAGTACGGGTTCGACATGGGCGAGGACGTGACCTTCGCGGTCTCCCAGGCCCACGGCGTCCTCTACATCATCTACCTGGTCTTCGCCTTCGACCTGGGCTCCAAGGCCAAGTGGCCGTTCGGCAAGCTGCTGTGGGTGCTGCTGAGCGGCACCATCCCCTTCGCCGCCTTCTTCGTCGAGCGCAAGATCGTCGCCGAGGTGAAGCCGCTGGTCAGCGGCGGGCAGCCGGTTCCCGCGAAGGTCTGACACCCCACCCCCGCACAACTGTGCGGGGGTTTCTCATCGACATTTACTAGGACGTCCTAGTAAATTCGAAGGCATGGACGCTGACGCCATCGAGGAAGGCCGCCGTCGCTGGCAGGCCCGTTACGACAAGGCCCGCAAGCGCGACGCGGACTTCACCACGCTCTCCGGGGACCCGGTCGAGCCGGTCTACGGGCCCCGGCCCGGGGACTCGTACGAGGGGTTCGAGCGCATCGGCTGGCCCGGCGAGTACCCCTTCACCCGGGGGCTCCACCCCACCGGCTACCGGGGCCGCACCTGGACCATCCGCCAGTTCGCCGGCTTCGGCAACGCCGAGCAGACCAACGAGCGGTACAAGATGATCCTCGCCGCCGGCGGCGGCGGGCTCTCGGTCGCCTTCGACATGCCCACCCTCATGGGCCGCGACTCCGACGACCCCCGCTCGCTCGGCGAGGTCGGCCACTGCGGCGTCGCCATCGACTCCGCCGCCGACATGGAGGTCCTCTTCAAGGACATCCCGCTCGGCGACGTCACCACGTCGATGACGATCTCCGGCCCCGCCGTCCCCGTCTTCTGCATGTACCTCGTCGCCGCCGAGCGCCAGGGCGTCGACCCCGCCGTGCTCAACGGCACGCTCCAGACCGACATCTTCAAGGAGTACATCGCGCAGAAGGAGTGGCTCTTCCCGCCGGAGCCGCACCTGCGCCTCATCGGCGACCTGATGGAGCACTGCGCGGCCGGCATCCCCGCGTACAAGCCGCTCTCCGTCTCCGGCTACCACATCCGCGAGGCCGGGGCGACGGCCGCGCAGGAGCTGGCGTACACCCTCGCCGACGGCTTCGGCTACGTGGAGCTCGGCCTCTCCCGCGGCCTGGACGTGGACGTCTTCGCGCCCGGCCTCTCCTTCTTCTTCGACGCGCACCTCGACTTCTTCGAGGAGATCGCCAAGTTCCGCGCCGCCCGCCGGATCTGGGCCCGCTGGATGAAGGAGGTGTACGGCGCCAAGACCGACAAGGCGCAGTGGCTCCGCTTCCACACCCAGACCGCCGGCGTCTCGCTCACCGCCCAGCAGCCGTACAACAACGTGGTCCGCACGGCCGTGGAGGCCCTCTCCGCCGTCCTCGGCGGCACCAACTCGCTCCACACCAACGCCCTCGACGAGACCCTCGCCCTCCCCAGCGAGCAGGCCGCCGAGATCGCCCTGCGCACCCAGCAGGTGCTCATGGAGGAGACCGGCGTCGCCAACGTCGCCGACCCGCTGGGCGGTTCCTGGTACGTCGAGCAGCTCACCGACCGGATCGAGGCCGACGCCGAGAAGATCTTCGAGCAGATCAAGGAGCGCGGCCTGCGCGCCCACCCGGACGGCAAGCACCCGATCGGCCCGATCACTTCCGGCATCCTGCGCGGCATCGAGGACGGCTGGTTCACCGGCGAGATCGCCGAGTCCGCCTTCCGCTACCAGCAGGCCCTGGAGAAGGGCGAGAAGAAGGTCGTCGGAGTTAACGTGCACCACGGCTCGGTCACCGGCGACCTGGAGATCCTGCGGGTCAGCCACGAGGTCGAGTGGGAGCAGGTCCGCGTCCTCGGCGACCGCAAGGGCCGGCGCGACGAGGCGGGGGTCCGCGCCGCCCTCGACGCCATGCTGGCCGCCGCCCGCGACGGCTCCAACATGATCCCGCCGATGCTCGACGCCGTCCGCGCCGAGGCCACCCTCGGCGAGATCTGCGGCGTGCTGCGCGAGGAGTGGGGCGTGTACGTGGAGCCCGCCGGCTTCTGAGCCCCCCACGGGAACGGACGGGGCCGGTACGGGACTTCCCGCACCGGCCCCGTCCGCGGGCGTCAGCGGACCGGGCCCAGCACCTTCGCCGGGGTGATCCGGAGCACCACCCGGACCCGCTCCGGCGGCAGCTCCAGGTACTCCCGCCCGGCGCCCTCGCCCTCGTACTTCTCCGCCAGCGCCACCGCCAGGGCCCGGCCCTCGTCCTCGGTGACCGTCGCCGTGCCGCGTATCTCCGTGTAGCGGTTCGGGTCGTGGCGGTCGGGGACCAGGAGGGAGACCCGGGCGTCGGCCCGGACGTTCTCGACCTTGCGGCGGCCGTCCTGGCTGGAGATCAGCACGTCGTCGCCGTCCCGGCCCGTCCACACCACGGAGGTCTGCGGGGAGCCGTCGGGCTGGATCGTGGAGAGCACGGCGTGGTTCACGTCGTCGAGCAGGGCGCGCACCGGCGCGGAGAGCCGGACGTCTGTACGGGTGGTCATGCGGGCACGCTAGCCGAGCGTCGCCACCGCGCCCAGACCCCCCACGAGCAGGGCCGACAGCCGGGTCACCCAGGCGGTGTCCACCGGCTCGGCGCTGACCAGGGCGCGGTGCACCACGGCGCCGGCGACCACGTCGAAGATCAGGTCGTCGGTGGCCTCCACGGCCACCGGGTCGCGGTGCGCGGGCAGTTCGCCGCGCTCCTGCGCCCGCCGCCGGCCGTCGAGGACCAGCCGCTTCTGGCGCTCCACGATCGAGGCGCGGATCCGCTCCCGCAGCGGGACGTCCCGGGTCGACTCGGCGACCACCGCCATCAGCGCGGTCTTGGTCTCGGGGCGCTCCAGGAGGGCGGCGAACTGGAGGACGACGTGCTCGATGTCGGCCCGGAGGGAACCCAGGTCGGGCAGTTCGAGTTCGTCGAAGAGGACGGCGACGGCGTCGACGACCAGTTCGTTCTTGTTGGCCCAGCGGCGGTACAGGGTGGTCTTGGCGACGCCGGCCCGGCCGGCGACGTCGCCCATGGTGAGCTTCGACCAGCCCAGCTCCACCAGGGCCGCACGGGTCGCCTCCAGGATGGCCTCGTCGGCCTCGGCGGAGCGGGGGCGCCCGGCGCGGGGGCCGCGGGGGGTGGTGCTGCTACACATGGACGACGACCATACCCGCCGGTAAGTAAGGCGCCAGAGGCGTGCGATGTGAGGCAGTTCACGGCAGGGGGCTCCCTCCGGGCGGGCCGGGGCCATTACGCTACGACCCGTAGCGAAAGGCATCGAGAGGCCCGAGCGACAACCACGCAGGACCGCCGGGTGGGGACCCGGCGGGCAGGAAGCGCCCTCGGCGGAGGGCGCTGTTCGGCCACGGCTTACCGGATACGCGCGCGGAAGGGGGAGGATGTACTCATGCAGCCCCGAAACATGTCCATGAGCGGCGTCGTCGACCTCGCCGCGGTGAAGGCGGCCGGAGAGGCCAAGGCGAAGGCGGAGCAGGCGCGCGCCGAGGCCGCCCGGCACGGCGGGCCCGCGGCGGTGCCGCCCTCCGCCCTCGTGATCGACGTCGACGAGGCGGGCTTCGAGCGCGATGTGCTCCAGCGCTCCGCCGAGGTACCGGTCGTCCTCGACTTCTGGGCCGAGTGGTGCGAGCCCTGCAAGCAGCTGGGCCCGCTCCTGGAGCGGCTGGCCGTGGAGTACGACGGCCGCTTCCTCCTCGCGAAGATCGACGTCGACGCCAACCAGATGCTGATGCAGCAGTTCGGCATCCAGGGAATTCCGGCCGTTTTCGCGGTCGTCGCCGGCCAGGCCCTACCCCTCTTCCAGGGCGCGGTGCCGGAGGCGCAGATCCGCGAGACCCTCGACCAGCTGATCCAGATCGGCGAGGAGCGCTTCGGCCTGACCGGCCTCACCGTGGACGCCGGCGCGGAGGGCTCCGCCCCCGCCGCGCGTCCGGCCGCCGGTCCGTACGACGCCCTCCTGGAGGCGGCCATGTCCGCGCTGGACGCGGGCGACCTGGCCGGTGCGGTGCAGGCGTACAAGAACGTACTCGTGGACGACCCCCAGCACCCCGAGGCCAAGCTGGGCCTCGCCCAGGCCGAGCTGCTGAGCCGGGTGCAGGGCCTGGACCCGCAGACGGTGCGGAAGAACGCGGCGGACGACCCGGCGGACGTCGCCGCCCAGATCGCCGCCGCCGACCTGGACCTGGTGGGCGGTCACGTGCAGGACGCCTTCGGGCGCCTCGTGGAGACCGTGCGCCGCACCGTCGGCGAGGACCGGGACGCGGCGCGGCTGCGGCTCCTGGAGCTGTTCGAGGTGATCGGCCCCGAGGACCCGCGGGTCACGGCGGCCCGGCAGGCGCTGGCGCGCGTGCTGTTCTGAGTCCGGGTACGCACCCGGGTGCCGGATCGTCCGACGATTTGGCGACACGGTGACAAACGGCGGCCGCGCTTTACCAAATCTTGATAAACGCGGCCGCTGTTACTTGCAGTAAATCGAACCCGTGGGTCTGTCCGGGTTCGCTCTCCTATCAGAGGATTTTCCGCGCCGCGGGCCTCCACCCTGTGTACCCGCCCGGCGGCATCGCGCCATGGCACGGTCACGCATCCGTTACTAGCGAGTAATGAACCCCTTGTGCGGGCGCCCGGAATGGACCACGATCGGCCACGCTCGGTCCGAACCGCACGCCCCGGCCACCACCCGGGACACGCGGCGAGGGTCCCCACCGGGCAGGCCGGCGCCACAGGCGGCCGGCCATGGACAGGGGGGTTCCCGCTCCCACCGGGCGGGACCTGTCCACCGGGCCGTGCGCACGCGCGGCACATGGTTGTCGCTCGGGGGTGATCGCCGGTGATCAGGACGCGCGTCGCGCCTTTTGACGCCCCGGCGCTCTCCTTCCCGAGGACGTAGCTCTTCTCCCATCCCAGGACGGGCCCCGGGCCCTTCTTGGAGATGTACGTCCGAGAAGGAGGATTCTCATGAAGTCCCAGGTTCGTGGCGGGACCAGATGGAAGCGGTTCGCCGTCGTCATGGTCCCGAGCGTGGCCGCCACGGCCGCGATCGGTGTCGGCCTGGCCCAGGGCGCGCTCGCCGCGTCCTTCAGCATCTCCGGCCAGGAGTTCAAGGTCCGTGCCGACAGCCTCGTCGGTGAGGGCTTCGTCCAGTACGGCAGCGTCGCCTCCGGCAAGACGCTGGAGGGCGAGGCCTTCGCCGCTCCGGTCGCCGTGTCGGGCTTCCACAAGGCGAAGATCTACGGGATGTGCCAGTCCGTGGTCACCCCGAAGGTCCCGTTCGTCGGCGACGTGACGCTGCAGCTGAACGCGGGCACCGACTCCAAGAAGCCGGTCGAGGCCTCGGGTCTGTACCTCGACGTCTCCGACCTGAAGGCCGACGCCGAGTTCGGCAACATCGACATCGGCATCGCGGCGGGCTCCGCCGACAAGAACCAGAAGGGCGAGGTCCTGCCGGGCCGTCCGGGCATCCAGCCCGAGACCAGGGCCAACCTGAACGGCTTCGCGCAGCGCGCCGAGACCGCGAAGCTCAGCAACGTCCGTCAGAAGGCGTGGGCGACCACCGCCGCGACCTTCAAGCTCCCCAACCTGAGCCTGTCCCTGCACCGGGGCACCTCGGCGGAGTGCTTCAAGGACTGATCCGGTCCCCCAGGGTGCGGGCCGTTCCGGCGGCCCGTACCCGCGCCGGGGCCCGTCCCCGGCCTCTTCACCTTTCTCAGCAACACCGCTTCCAGGGAGCTGTTTCCATGAGCGCCGAGACCCTCGCCTCCCGCGAAGTCCCCAAGAAGGAGAACCGGTTCAAGGTCTGGCGGCAGACCCGGCCCTTCTGGGCGGGACTGTTCACCATGCTGGGAGGCGTGCCGATCGCCTACCTGCCGTACGGGGACCTGCGGCTCGGCAACGTCACCCTCGCCATGGCGACGACCGCCGGAGCCGGCGCGCTGATCATCGGCGTCCTGCTCATCACCCTCGGCCTGACGATGTGGTTCCAGCCCGTCGTCCGGGTCTTCGCGGGCGTCGCGGCGATCGTCCTGGCCCTGGTCTCCCTCCCCGTCTCGAACTTCGGCGGACTGGTCGTCGGATTCCTCTTCGCCCTCATCGGCGGCGCCCTGTCGGCCTCCTGGGCCCCCGCGCCCGAGCCGGAGGAGACCGAGGAGACGCCGGCGACGGCGGAGGCGGAGCACGACGGCGGGCCGGACGGCTTCGCGGAGGCCGCGTACGACTCCGAGGCCGAGACCCGCGCCGTACCGGCGGCGGGGATCCCGGAGCAGGCGCACGGACCGGCGACCGACACGACGATCGACGCCAACGGCGGGAGGAACAGTGCGGGGTGACGAGACCCAGCAGGGCCTCGGCAGGAGCGGGCCGCGCCACGCGGCCCCGCGCAAGACGCTGCTGAACAGGATCCAGGGTCCCGCGGGCAAGGCGATGGCGCTCGCCGCCATGCCGACCGCGGTGTTCGTGGGCATGGGCCTCGCGCCCAACCCCGCGCTGGCCGACGAGAAGGACGTCCCCTTCGCGCCCGGCCCCTGTGTGACCCGCTCGGACGAGCCGGTGGCGGAGGAGACGACGGCCACGCCCACGGCGAAGGCCACCGAGACCGCGAAGCCGGACCCGACGGCGACGGCCACCGGGCCGGCCGGGCCGGGCGGGGAGCCGACGGCGACCCCGTCCGCGACCGCCACGCCCACCGCCACGGCGACCCCGGAGCCGACGGCCACCGCGACCGCGTCCGCCCCGGCGGCACCGGCCGCCGGCGCGGCCGCCGCCACGGCGACCCCGACGCCCACGCCCACGAAGTCGGTCAACCCGCTCGATCCGCTGGGCGTCGGCGACGCCCTCAAGGACCTCTTCGGCGGCCTGGCCCCGAAGCAGGAGCCCACGGCCGCCCCGACGACCGCCTCCGCCACCCCGGCTCCGACGCCGACCCCGACCAGCTCGGCGACGACGGCCGCCCCGCGGCAGGAGAAGGCGGCCGCGGAGACCGAGGAGGAGAAGCCCGCGGGCACGACCGAGGAGAAGCCGGCCGAGGACACGGCCGAGCCGTCGTCCACCGCCGCGAAGACCAAGGCCGCCATCGAGGAGGCCGCGGAGAAGGCCGGCGCCGAGGTCGAGGAACTCCCCGAGGAGGCCCAGGGGCTGGACGCCAAGCCGGACACCGACATACCCGACGGCGCCAAGCCCCGCTTCCCCTGCCCCGAGCCGGACCCGGCCGCGCTCGCCGCCGCCGAGCTGGAGCCGGGCATCCCGCTCCTCCCGGACGACCCGTGGCGCCTGGACACCACGCTGCTCACCCTCAAGGGCCTGAAGTACCACGGCATCGTGGAGGTGAAGACCGCCGGCGGCCAGATCAAGAAGGTCCTGAAGTTCACCGCCAAGGACGGCGTGGACATCAAGGACCTGCACCAGACGACCGTCCACTCGCCCGGTTACAAGGGCCACGTCCGGTCGGACAGGGGCTCCACCTCGACCATCCGGAACGGCACGGTGACCATGTACACCGAGTCGATCAAGGGCAACCTCTTCGGGATCATCCCCATCGAGTTCACCCCCCAGTCCCCGCCCCCGCTGGACGTCCCGCTCGCGATCTTCTCGAACGCCGTGGTCATCCAGGCCGGCCAGTTCGGCGGCACCCTCAAGGTCCCGGGCCTGCGCAACACCATCGAGCCCGGCTGATCCCCCGTACCGCTCCGGGAGCCGCACACCGCGAAGCCCCCGTCCGATCCGTCGGACGGGGGCTTCGCCGTGGTGCCGTGCGGCGGTGCGCGTCAGTCGCGTTCGCCGCCGCCCAGGTGGTGGACGCGGACCATGTTGGTGGTGCCGGGGACGCCGGGGGGCGAGCCGGCGGTGATGACCATGGTGTCGCCGGCGTTGTAGCGCTGGAGCTTCAGGAGCTCGGCGTCCACGAGGTCGACCATCGCGTCGGTGTTGTTCACGAACGGGACGAGGAAGGACTCGACGCCCCAGCTCAGGGTGAGCTGGTTGCGGGTGCCCTCGTCCGTGGTGAAGGCCAGGATCGGCTGCTGGGCGCGGTAGCGCGAGAGGCGGCGGGCGGTGTCGCCGGACTGGGTGAAGGCGATGAGCGCCTTGCCGTTCAGGAAGTCGGCGATCTCGCAGGCCGCGCGGGCGACGGAGCCGCCCTGGGTGCGCGGCTTCTTGCCGGGGACCAGGGGCTGGAGGCCCTTGGAGAGCAGCTCCTCCTCGGCCGCGGCGACGATCTTCGACATCGTCTTGACGGTCTCGATCGGGTAGGCGCCGACCGAGGACTCGGCGGAGAGCATGACCGCGTCCGCGCCGTCCAGGATCGCGTTGGCGACGTCGCTCGCCTCGGCGCGGGTCGGACGCGAGTTGGTGATCATCGACTCCATCATCTGGGTGGCGACGATGACCGGCTTGGCGTTGCGGCGGCACATCTCGACGAGGCGCTTCTGCACCATCGGGACCCGCTCCAGCGGGTACTCGACGGCGAGGTCGCCGCGGGCGACCATGACGGCGTCGAAGGCGGCGACGACCTCGGCCATGTTCTCGACGGCCTGCGGCTTCTCGACCTTGGCGATGACGGGGACGCGGCGGCCCTCCTCGTCCATCACCTTGTGGACGTCCTTGACGTCGGCGGCGTCGCGGACGAAGGAGAGGGCGACCATGTCGCAGCCCATGCGGAGCGCGAAGCGGAGGTCCTCGACGTCCTTCTCGGACAGGGCCGGGACGTTGACCGCCGCGCCGGGCAGGTTGATGCCCTTGTGGTCGGAGATGACGCCGCCCTCGATGACGACCGTCTTGACCCGGGGGCCGTCGACCTCGACGACGCGCAGCTCGACGTTGCCGTCGTTGATGAGGACCTGGTCGCCCTTGGAGACGTCGCCCGGGAGGCCCTTGTAGGTGGTGCCGCAGATGGACTTGTCGCCGGGGACGTCGTCGGTGGTGATGGTGAACTCGTCACCGCGCACCAGCTCGACCGGGCCCTCCGCGAAGGTCTCCAGACGGATCTTGGGGCCCTGGAGGTCGGCCAGCACACCGACGGCGCGGCCGGTGTCGGCGGCGGCCCTGCGGAGACGGTCGTACCGCTCCTGGTGCTCTGCCTGGGTCCCGTGGCTCATGTTGAAACGGGCCACGTTCATGCCGGCCTCGATGAGAGCCTTCAGCTGCTCGTACGAGTCGACGGCGGGGCCCAGCGTGCAGACGATTTTGGAACGGCGCATGAGGCGGATCCTATCGGTTTGTTTCACTGCGGAATATTCCGACTGGCGGAAAGTACAAATGGGCGGGGGCCCGCTCAGGCGTTCACTCCTTCGAGGGGCTACCCGCTCACGAGTGCGTAGCTCTGACGGGCGATCTCCAGCTCCTCGTCGGTGGGCACCACGGCCACCGCGACCCGCGCGTACTCGGGCGAGACGATCCGGGGGCCGTCGGCCCGCGCCGCGTTGAGACCGGCGTCCACCGCGAGGCCCAGCTCCTCCAGGCCGGTGATCGCCGCCTCCCGCACCGGCGCCGCGTTCTCGCCGACGCCGGCGGTGAACGCGACCGCGTCCACCCGGCCGAGCACCGCGTAGTACGCGCCGATGTACTTCTTCAGCCGGTGGACGTAGATGTCGAAGGCGAGCGCGGCCCGCTCGTCGCCCGCGTCGATCCGGCGCCGGATCTCCCGCATGTCGTTGTCGCCGCAGAGCCCGACCAGCCCGGACCTCTTGTTGAGCAGCTCGTCGATCTCGTCGGCGTCCATCCCCGCCACCCGCTTGAGGTGGAAGGTGACCGCCGGGTCGATGTCGCCGGAGCGGGTGCCCATGACCAGGCCCTCCAGCGGGGTGAGCCCCATGGAGGTGTCGACGCAGCGGCCGCCGCGGACCGCCGAGGCGGAGGCGCCGTTGCCGAGGTGGAGCACGATCACGTTCACCTCCTCGGGCTCCTTCCCGAGCAGCTTCGCCGTCTCGCGGGAGACGTACGCGTGCGAGGTGCCGTGGAAGCCGTAGCGGCGGATCCGGTGCGCGTCGGCGGTCTCCACGTCGATCGCGTACCGCGCCGCCGACTCCGGCATCGTGGTGTGGAAGGCGGTGTCGAAGACGGCGACCTGCGGCAGGTCGGGGCGGAGCGCCATGGCCGTGCGGATGCCCAGCAGGTTGGCCGGGTTGTGCAGCGGCGCCACCGGCACCAGGCGCTCGATCTCGGCGATCACCTCGTCGTCGATGACGGTCGGCTCGGTGAAGCGCAGCCCGCCGTGCACCACCCGGTGCCCGATCGCCGCCAGCTCGGGGGAGTCCAGGCCGAGCCCGTCGGCCGCCAGCTCCTCGGCGACCGCCTTCAGGGCCGCCGCGTGGTCGGGGACCGGCTCCACGCGCTCGCGGGTCGCGCCCCCGCCGTCCCGGAGCGGGGTGTGGGCGAGCCGGGAGGTCTCCTCGCCGATCCGCTCGACGAGCCCCTGCGCGAGCCGGCTGCCGTCGCTCATGTCGAGGAGCTGGTACTTCACCGACGAGGAGCCGGAGTTGAGGACGAGGACGCGGGTGGGGGTGCCGGTCATGCGGGGAGCTCCTGAGCCGGGGTCGGGACCTGGGACTGGATCGCCGTGATGGCGACCGTGTTGACGATGTCGCTGACGAGGGCGCCGCGCGAGAGGTCGTTGACCGGCTTGCGCAGGCCCTGGAGGACCGGGCCGACGGCGACGGCACCGGCCGAACGCTGCACCGCCTTGTAGGTGTTGTTGCCGGTGTTGAGGTCCGGGAAGATCAGCACGGTCGCCTGGCCGGCCACCTCCGAGTCCGGCAGCTTGGTCGCCGCCACGGAGGGCTCCACGGCCGCGTCGTACTGGATCGGGCCCTCGATCCGCAGCTCCGGGTGGGCCCCGCGGACCAGCTTGGTCGCCTCGCGGACCTTGTCGACGTCGGCGCCCGAGCCGGAGGTGCCGGTCGAGTACGAGAGCATCGCGATCCGCGGCTCGACGCCGAAGCGGGCCGCGGTGGCCGCCGACTGCACGGCGATGTCCGCGAGCTGCTCGGCGTCCGGGTCCGGGTTGACCGCGCAGTCGCCGTACACCAGCACCTTGTCGGCGAGGCACATGAAGAAGACCGAGGAGACGATCGAGGCCTCCGGCTTGGTCTTGATGATCTCGAAGGCCGGGCGGATGGTCGCGGCGGTGGAGTGGACCGCGCCGGAGACCATGCCGTCCGCGAGCCCCTCCTGGACCATCAGGGTGCCGAAGTAGTTCACGTCCGAGACCACGTCGTACGCCAGCTCCACGGTGACGCCCTTGTGGGCCCGGAGCGCCGCGTACTTCTCGGCGAAGGCGTCCCGCAGCTCCGAGGTCTGCGGGTCGATCAGCTGGGTGTCGCGCAGGTCCACGCTGAGGTCGGCGGCCTTCTTGCGGATGGCCTCGACGTCACCGAGCAGGGTGAGGTCGCAGACGTCCCGGCGCAGCAGCACGTCGGCGGCGCGCAGCACCCGCTCCTCGGTGCCCTCGGGCAGCACCACCCGGCGCCGGTCGGCCCGGGCCTGCTCCAGGAGCTCGTGCTCGAACATCATCGGGGTGACCCGGCCGCTGGGCGCCACCGAGATCCGCTTCAGCAGGTCGGCGGTGTCCACGTGCCGCTCGAAGAGGCCGAGCGCGGTCTCCGCCTTGCGCGGGGTGGCCGCGTTCAGCTTGCCCTCCAGGGCGAAGAGCTCGGCGGCGGTCGGGAAGCTGTTGCCGGGGACGGAGATCACCGGGGTGCCGGGCGCGAGCCGGGCCGCCAGGGTGAGGACCGCGTCGGTGGGCCGCTCGTCCAGGGTGAGCAGGACGCCCGCGATCGGGGGCGTACCGGCCGAGTGGGCGGCGAGCGCGCCGACGACCAGGTCGGCCCGGTCGCCGGGGGTGACGACCAGGCAGCCCGGGGTCAGCGCGGCGAGGAAGTTCGGCAGCATCGCGCCGCCGAAGACGAAGTCCAGGGCGTCGCGGGCGAGCCCGGCGTCGTCGCCGAGGACGACGGTCGCGCCGAGCGCGTGGGTGATCTGGGCGACCGTGGGCGCGGCGAGCGCCGGCTCGTCCGGCAGGACGTAGCAGGGCACGGGCAGCCGGGCGGTGAGCCGCTCGGCGATGGCCTCGCGGTCCTCGGCCGCCACCCGGTTGACGACCATCGCGAGGACGTCGCAGCCGAGGCCGTCGTACGCCCGGAAGGCGTTGCGCGCCTCGGCCCGCACGGACTCCGACGGCTGGCCCTTGCCGCCGACGACCGGGATGACGGAGGCGCCGAACTCGTTCGCGAGCCGGGCGTTGAGGGCCAGTTCGTCGGGGAGCTGGGTGGCGGCGAAGTCGGTGCCGAGGACGAGGACGACGTCGTAGTCGCGGGCGACCGCGTGGAAGCGGTCGACCAGCCGGGAGACCAGCTCGTCGGTGCCCTGCTCGGCCTGGAGGCCGGAGGCCTCGTGGTAGTCCATGCCGTAGACCGTCGCGGGGTCCTGCGTCAGCCGGTAGCGGGACCGCAGCAGGTCGAAGAGGCGGTCGGGGCCGTCGTGCACCAGCGGCCGGAACACCCCCACCCGGTCCACCTGTCGGGTGAGGAGCTCCATGACTCCCAGCTCGACGACCTGGCGGCCGTCCCCGCGGTCGATCCCGGTCACGTACACGCTGCGCGTCACGCCGTGGTCTCCTGTCCAGTCCTGCGGAAGGGGCCCGCCCCGTGGGAGGGCCGTCCTGCGCGAGGGCCCGGCCCGTCCTCGGGCCCGGCCCTCGCCCTGCGTCAATCCCCGGCGCCGAAAAGGCACCGATAGGGTGGCATTACCCCCTTGACAATACCCCTGCACCTGGGTAGGTCGCCCGCTGTACGAAAGGCCCCCGGCGAGGGACGAAAGGCCCCCGGACGGACCCGCTCCCGGCACGCGCGGAGCGGCGGCGAGCGGCCCGGGAGCATCCCTCGTGTGAGAATCGAAACGGCTCAGAAGGACCACGACGAGCAGGAGACACAGCACGATGCGCATCGGAGTTCTCACCGCAGGCGGCGACTGCCCGGGCCTGAACGCAGTGATCCGGTCGGTCGTGCACCGGGCCGTGACCAACTACGGGGACGAGGTCATCGGCTTCGAGGACGGCTACGCCGGACTCCTCGACGGCCGCTACCGCCCCCTCGACCTCAACGCCGTCAGCGGCATCCTCGCCCGCGGCGGCACCATCCTCGGCTCCTCCCGCCTGGAGCGCGACCGCTTCGCCGCCGCCTGCGCCAACGCCAAGGAGCTCATCGAGAAGAGCGGCTTCGACGCCCTCGTCCCGATCGGCGGCGAGGGCACCCTGACCGCCGCCCGGATGCTCTCCGAGGCCGGCGTGCCCGTCGTCGGCGTCCCCAAGACCATCGACAACGACATCTCCTCCACCGACCGCACCTTCGGCTTCGACACCGCCGTCGGCGTCGCCACCGAGGCGATGGACCGGCTGAAGACCACCGCCGAGTCCCACCAGCGGGTGATGGTCGTCGAGGTGATGGGCCGCCACGCCGGCTGGATCGCGCTGGAGTCCGGCATGGCCGGCGGCGCCCACGGCATCTGCCTGCCCGAGCGCCCCTTCGACCCGGCCGACCTGGTCAAGATGGTCGAGGAGCGGTTCGCCCGGGGCAAGAAGTTCGCCGTCATCTGCGTCGCCGAGGGCGCCCACCCCGCCGAGGGCACCATGGACTACGGCAAGGGCGAGATCGACCAGTTCGGCCACGAGCGCTTCCAGGGCATCGGCACCGCCCTCGCCTACGAGCTGGAGCGCCGGCTCGGCAAGGAGGCCCGCCCGGTCATCCTCGGCCACGTCCAGCGCGGCGGCACGCCCACCGCGTACGACCGCGTCCTCGCCACCCGCTTCGGCTGGCACGCGGTGGAGGCCGTGCACCGCGGTGACTTCGGCAACATGACGGCGCTGCGCGGCACCGACGTGAGGATGGTGCCGCTCGCCGAGGCCGTCACCCGGCTCAAGACGGTCCCGGAGGAGCGGATGCGGGAGGCCGAGTCGGTCTTCTGACCGCCGCGCGCACCCGGGCCGGAAGCCCCGCGCGGCGGGCCCTGCGGCCTCTTCTCCCCGCGGACCTACGGCCCGACCGCCGCCCAGAAGTGCTCCAGGACGTCGTCCAGGTAGGCCCGGCCCTCGTCGCCCGTCGCCCCCGACGCGCCCCAGCTCGACGTCGCCGCCATGCGGGCGTGGTACTCGGCGTGCAGCCGGGCCAGGACGGGCTCCACCGCCCGCTTGGACAGCGGCAGCATCCGCACCACCGGCTTCACGTACGCCTGCCAGCGGGTCGTCGCCGCGTCCCGCAGCAGCTCCGCGAGCCGCTCGTCGCCGCCGGTCGCGGTGATCAGGGCCCGCGGGCCCAGGCCCAGGACCTCGGCGAGGGCGGCGGTCTGCCGCTCGGTGCCGCGCCAGTCGCCCCCGTCCTCCATCCGGGCGTACGCGTGCGCCGCGACGCCCACCCGGCGGGCCAGCTCCTCCACGGAGAGGCCGCGCGCCACCCGGTGCTCCCGCAGCGTGGAGGCGGCGGCGATCAGATCGGCGGGCGAGCACCACAGGACGCCCGCCAGCGCGGTCAGCTCCTGTTCGCTCGGGGCGAGGGTGCCGCGCTCCCAGGCGGCGACGGTGTCGGGGGTGACGGACAGGCCGTACTGCGCCCGCAGGCCGTACGCGACGTGTCCCGGGGCCATGCCGAGGCCCTGGCGCAGGCGGCGCGCGGCGAGGGCGTCGAAGGGGGGAGAGGGATGGTGCACCCGGCCACGGTAGGTGCGCAGGGTGACGATTGGCTACGGTGCGTTCGTCCGAAGGCCAAAGCCTGGAGGAACGTCGGAACCGGCCGGTAATCGGGGCGTGACGTCCGGTGAGCGGTCGCCGCGGGGGCGCGGGCCCCGCTCCGGCTTCCGCCGCGGGTCCCGCCTCAGCGCCCGCCGCGCCAGCGGTACTGGAGCTCGGGGCGCCCGATCTGCCCGTACTGGGGCGCCCGGACCGCACGGCCCTCGGCGACCAGGTGCTCCAGGTAGCGTCGGGCGGTGATCCGCGAGATGCCGACCGCCGCCCCCGCCTCGGCGGCGGTCAGACCGGCCGGCGCCTCGCGCAGGGCCCGGGTGACGGCCTCCAGCGTCGGGCCGCTCAGCCCCTTCGGCAGGGCGGCGGGGTGCGGGGCGCGCAGCGCGGCGAGCGCCCGGTCCACCTCGTCCTGCCCGGCCGCCTCCCCGGCCGCGCCCCGGAACTCGGCGTACCGCACCAGCCGGTCCCGGAGCGTGGCGAAGGCGAAGGGCTTGAGGACGTACTGGACGACCCCGAGCGACACCCCCTCGCGGACCACCGCCAGATCGCGCGCCGAGGTCACCGCGATGACGTCCGCCGCGTGCCCGGCGGCCCGCAGGGCGCGCAGCAGGGCGAGCCCGTGCCCGTCCGGCAGGTAGAGGTCGAGCAGGATCAGGTCGACCGGGACCCGGTCGAGCAGCCGCACCGCCGCCGCCCGCGAGTGCGCCACCCCGACCACCCGGAAGCCCTCCACCCGCCCCGCGTACAGCGCGTGCGCGTCGGCGGCGACCGGATCGTCCTCGACGACCAGCACCCGGATCTCCTGCGGCCCGCTCACGCGTCGCCTCCGGCGGGGGTACGGGGGAGCGGGACCCGGACCGTGAAGCGGGCGCCGCCCCCCGGCGCCTCGTCCAGGGCGAGCGTGCCGGAGGCGCGGACGACGGCCTGGCGGACCAGCGCCAGGCCCAGGCCGCGGCCCGGGCCCCGGGTGGACCAGCCCCGGCCGAGCACCGCGTCCCGGTCGGCGGGGCGGACGCCGGGCCCGCTGTCGTCGACGCGGAGCAGCAGCTCGCCGTCGCCCGCGCGGGCCGCGACGGTGACCGTCACGCGCGCGTGCGGGGTGCCGCCCGCCGCCTCCACCGCGTTGTCCACCAGGTTGCCGAGCACCGTCACCAGCTCCCTGGGCCCCAGGGCCGGCGGCAGCAGCCCGTCGTCGATCCGGCTGTCCTCGGTGAGGACCAGCTCCACGCCCCGCTCGTTCGCCTGCGCCGCCTTGCCGAGCAGCAGCGCCGCGAGGACCGGCTCGCCGACCGCGTCCACCACCCGGTCGGTGAGCGCCTGCGCCAGCTCCAGCTCGGCCGTCGCGAACTCCACCGCCTCGGCCACCCGCCCGAGTTCGATCAGCGACACCACCGTGTGGAGCCGGTTCGCCGCCTCGTGCGCCTGCGAGCGCAGCGCCTCGGTGAAACCGCGCTGCGAGTCCAACTCGCCGGAGAGCGCCTGGAGTTCGGTCCGGTCCCGGAGGGTCACCACGGTGCCGCGCCGCTCCCCGCCCACCACCGGGCGGGTGTTGACGACGAGGACCCGGTCGTCGGTCAGGTGCGTCTCGTCCACCCGGGGCTCCGAGGAGAGCAGCGCCCCCGTCAGCGGCGCCGGGAGCCCGAGGTCCGCCGCCGACCGGCCCACCACCCCCTCGTCCAGACCGAGCAGGACGCGCGCCCCGTCGTTGATCAGCGCGATCCTGCGCCGCCCGTCGAGCATCACCAGGCCCTCCCGCACCGCGTGCAGCGCCGCCTGGTGGTAGTCGTGCATCCGGCTCAGCTCGGTGGCGTTCATCCCGTGGGTGTGCCGCCGCAGCCGCGCGTTGACCACGTACGTGCCGGCGCCGCCGAGCGCCAGCGCCGCGCCCGCCATGCCGAGCAGCGCGGCCACCTGCTCCCGTACCTGCGCGCTGATCCGCTCGATGGTGATGCCCGCGCTGACCAGGGCGACCACCCGCCCGCCGGAGAGGACCGGCGTGACCGTCCGCACCGACGGGCCGAGGACCCCCAGATGGGTCTCCGAGAAGGTCTCGCCGCGCAGCGCCGGCTCGATGTGCCCGAGGTAGTGGCGGCCGATCTGGTCCGGCTCGGGGTGGGTCCACCGGGTCCCGTCCGGCGCCATCACCACCACGAAGGCCACGTCCGCCCGGCGCCGCAGCTCCTCCGCGTACGGCTGGAGCGCGGCGGACGGGTCGGCCGAGCGGGCCGCGGCCACCACGGACGGCGAGCCGGCGACGGCCGCCGCGGTCGCCGTGGACTGCCGGCGCGCGGTCTCCTCGGCCTGCGCCCGGTCCGTGACGTACGCGAAGACCGCGCAGCCCGCCACGACCGCGGCCATCAGCACGACCTGCATCGCGAAGAGCTGTCCGGCCAGGCTGCGGGGGCGGGGGAGGAGACGGGGGGACGGGAGACGCATGCGAGCAAGTGTGCACGCCGGGGTTTGCTCCGGCGCATCACGTTCCCGAATCGTGCCCTCGGCCCCCGCCCCGGCCCCGACCCGCCCCGGCCGCGGTGCCGCCCCCGCCCCCGGTCCTGTCTCCGCCCCCGGCCCCGGTCCCGGCCCCGCGGGGCGGGTGACGTTTCGGCCGTGAACGAAACGCACGTAACCGTGACCCCGGTCACAGGCTGGTGGATAGTCGCGGAGTCCACCGGGACGTGGACACCCCCCATCAGCGCGAGGAGGATCCCGTGGCCGCACGCCGGGACCGCACCCACTATCTGTATCTGGCCGTCATCGGCGCCGTCCTGCTCGGCATCGCCGTCGGTTTCCTCGCCCCGGGCGTGGCCGTCGAGCTGAAGCCGCTGGGCACCGGCTTCGTGAACCTGATCAAGATGATGATCTCGCCGATCATCTTCTGCACGATCGTCCTGGGCGTCGGCTCGGTCCGCAAGGCCGCCAAGGTCGGCGCCGTCGGCGGCCTCGCCCTCGGCTACTTCCTCGTGATGTCGACCGTCGCGCTCGCGATCGGCCTCGTCGTCGGCAACCTCCTGGAGCCCGGCTCCGGCCTCCACCTCACCGAGGAGCTGGCCGAGGCCGGCGCCAAGCAGGCGGAGGGCGCGAGCGAGGGCACCGCCGACTTCCTCCTCGGGATCATCCCCACCACCCTGGTCTCCGCCTTCACCGAGGGCGAGGTCCTCCAGACCCTGCTCGTCGCCCTCCTCGCGGGCTTCGCGCTCCAGGCGATGGGCCCGGCCGGCGAGCCGGTGCTGCGCGGCATCGGGCACATCCAGCGGCTCGTCTTCCGCGTCCTCTCCATGATCATGTGGGCGGCCCCGGTCGGCGCCTTCGGCGCCATCGCCGCCGTCGTCGGCGCGACCGGCCTCGACGCCCTGAAGTCGCTCGCCGTCATCATGATCGGCTTCTACCTGACCTGCGCGCTCTTCGTCTTCGTCGTCCTCGGGGCGCTGCTCCGCCTGGTCGCCGGGATCCACATCTGGCCGCTCCTGAAGTACCTGGGCCGCGAGTTCCTGCTGATCCTCTCGACCTCGTCGTCCGAGTCCGCGCTGCCCCGCCTGATCGCCAAGATGGAGCACCTGGGCGTCTCCAAGCCGGTCGTCGGCATCACCGTCCCCACCGGCTACTCCTTCAACCTCGACGGGACCGCCATCTACCTCACGATGGCCTCGCTCTTCGTCGCCGAGGCGATGGGCGACCCGCTCTCGATCGGCGAGCAGATCTCCCTCCTCGTCTTCATGATCATCGCCTCCAAGGGCGCCGCCGGCGTCACCGGCGCCGGCCTCGCCACCCTCGCCGGCGGCCTCCAGTCGCACCGCCCCGACCTGGTCGACGGCGTCGGCCTCATCGTCGGCATCGACCGCTTCATGAGCGAGGCCCGCGCCCTCACCAACTTCGCGGGCAACGCCGTCGCCACGGTCCTCGTCGGCACCTGGACCAAGGAGATCGACCGGACGCGGGTGACCGAGGTCCTGGCGGGGAAGTTCCCCTTCGACGAGAAGACCCTCGTCGACGACCACGGCGGTCACGGCCCGGCCGACGACCCCGGCGCCGTGCCGGACCAGCGCGACCAGGGCGAGGAGCGCGCCCGGGCCGGCGTCTGACCGCCCCGAACCTCCTCCCGGGACCCGGGCCTTGAGCCGGATCCGGGCACCGGGAGGAACCCGCCCGCCGAGGACGGCGACCGCCTCCTCGTCGTCGGCCCGGCCGGCGGCTCCGGCCGCCGCCCGGACCGGTACCGCGACCTCCCGGCCGCCCCCACCGCGACGGGACCGGCCCCGGGAGCCGCGCCCCGGGTCCGGCCGGCCGCGGGCGGAGCCGGAGGCGCACGTCGCGTACGAGGGGGCGGAGGCCGTCCCGCCGCTCAGGGCGGCGGGACGGCCTCCGTACGGCGGCTTCCTTGCCTTGACGTCGGCGTCAACGCGTACGTTCGTCGTCATGCGCATCGGAGAGCTGGCCGAGCGGGCCGGGACGACCACGCGGACCCTGCGGTACTACGAGTCCCGCGGTCTCCTGCCCGCCCGGCGCACGGAACAGGGGCACCGGACCTACGACGAGGGCGACCTCAGGCTCCTGCGGGAGATCCGGACCCTCCAGGACTTCGGCTTCGAGCTGGAGGAGACCCGGCCGTTCGTCGACTGCCTGCGGGCCGGGCACCCGGCGGGGGACTCCTGCCCCGCCTCGGTCGCCGTCTACCGCCGCAAGCTCGGCGAGCTGGACGCGCTGATCGGCCGGCTCCAGGAGGTGCGCGACCAGGTGGCCGTCCAGCTGCTGCGGGCCGAGGCGGAACTGCCGCACGGCCCCGAGCCCCGGTGCGAGCTCGGCACGGAGACGGCGGAGACGACGACGAGCACGGAGGAGTGACGGCGATGACGACGACCCCCCGGACGACCCCCACGGGAGCGCCCATGACGACGCCCGAGGCGGCGGTGACCGAGACCTCGGACGCGGACTTCGCGGCGGACGTCCTGGCCGCCGGGACGCCGGTCCTGGTGATGTTCACGGCCACCTGGTGCGGCCCCTGCCGCCAGCTGAAGCCGGTGCTCGCCGCGCTCGCCGCGGAGGAGGCGGGCCGGCTGCGCGTGGTCGAGATCGACGTCGACCGCAACCCGGCGACCACCGTCCGCCACGGCGTCCTGGCCACCCCCACCCTGATGGTCTTCCGGGCCGGCGAGCCGGTGAAGTCCCTGGTCGGCGCCCGCCCGAAGCGCCGGCTGCGGGAGGAGCTGGCGGACGTCCTGGACTGATCCCGGAGCCGTGCCAGACTCGGCCCCATGGATCATGATCACGACGAGACGGGGCTGACCGTCGGGCACCGCGACCCGGGCCTGGCCGAACTCCTCGACCGCGGCCTCGACGCGTACAACTTCGCGGCCACCGGCACCACCGCGGCGGACCAGGGCGAGCTGTCCGTGCGGGCGGTCGACCCGGCCACGGGCGAGACCGTCGGCGGGCTCACCGCCTGGACCTGGGGAGGGCTGCTCGGCATCGACATGCTGTGGGTGCACGAGGACCACCGGCGGGACGGCTGGGGGAGCCGGCTGCTGCGCGCGGCCGAGGCGGAGGCCCGCCGGCGCGGCTGCGACCGCGCCGTGGTCTCCTCCTTCACCTTCCAGGCCCCGGACTTCTACCGGCGGCACGGGTACGCGGAGACCGGCCGCACGCTCGGCATCCCGGGCGGGGCGGAGGACGTCCACTTCCACAAGGAGCTGACGCCGGACACCCCGTGACCCGGTGGCCGGGCCCCGCCGGGAACCGTTCCTCCGGCGGGGCTTGACCCTCCCCGGACCCATGACGATACGATACGTCTCGTCTTATTGGCGGTGCGAGGGGAGAGCGGCATGGCGCGCGAACGGTACGTGGACGTGGAAGCCGGCGTACGGCTCTGGGCCGAGGAGCGCGGGGACGCCGGACTGCCCCCGCTGCTGCTCGTCATGGGCGCGCAGGCGCCGGGGCTCACCTGGCCCGACGAACTGGTGGAGTCGCTCGCCGTCCACCACCGGGTGATCCGGTACGACCACCGGGACACCGGCCGCTCCACCTGGGCCTTCGACGAGAAGCCCTACCCGCTGGGCCGGCTCGCCGAGGACGCCGTCGCCGTCCTGGACGCGTTCGGCGCCGAGCGGGCGCACGTCGTCGGCATGTCCCTGGGCGGCCTGCTCGTCCAGCTGCTCCTCGCCGACCACCCGGACCGGCTGCTGAGCGCGACCGTCATCGGCACCACCGCCCTCAGCGACACCCCGTACGTCCGCCCCGACGGCACCCGCGTCCCGGTCGGGGAGCTGCCCGGCCCCGCCGCGCACCTCCTGGAGCTGTGGTCCCGCCCGGCCGGCGACCTGGACCTGGAGGGGGAGCTGGACCGCCGGGTCGAGCACTGGCGGGCCCTCGCCGGCGACGCGCTCCCCTTCGACCCGGACTGGTTCCGGGAGCGGGAGCGCCGGGTCGTCGCCCACACCGGGCACCACGCGGCCTCCACCGCCCACGCCCGTGCCGACGCCTCGGACCTCCTGCGCACCGGCCCGCTGGCCGCCACCGAGGTGCCCACCCTGGTGATCTCCGCCCCGGCCGAGCCGGTCGCCCCGCCGCCGCACGCCGCCCACCTGGCCCAGGTGATCCGGGGGGCCCGCCTCGCCGAGGTCCCCGGCATGGGCCACGCCCTCCCGCCCGAGGTCCACGCCCCGCTCGCGCGGGAGATCCTGCGCCACACCGGAGCGGCGTGAGGGCACGAAAAAACCCCGGCTGAATTGACAGTCGGGGTGGTGCGGCGCCTATATTGGTGAATTCCGTGTGCTCAATCGGACTTCAAGCCCGATGAATTCACGGAGCATTTCACTAAAGGCACTGTATCGCGCTGGGAGTCGAATTGTCAACCGAGCCAATTCGGGAAGAGCAGAAATTCATCACCTCGCTCTACGCGCGGCTCGACGACCTGAGGGACCGGGCCGAGGCCGCCGTCGGCGAGGCGCTCAGGACGCCCGGGACCGGGAGCGCCCAGTCGCGCCTGGAACGGGACATCATGGTCGCCGAGCAGTCGGGGCTGCTCGCCGCCTTCAACGCCGGCGAGACCGGCCTCTGCTTCGGCCGGCTCGTCTTCCAGGACGGGCGCGACCACCACATCGGACGCATCGGCCTGCGCGAGGACGACCCCCAGCGCACCCCGCTGGTCGTCGACTGGCGCGCCGAGATCGCCCGCCCCTTCTACCTGGCCACCGGCCACGAGCCGATGGGCCTCACCCGCCGCCGGCACATCACCACCAAGGGCCGCGAGGTCGTCTCGCTGCACGACGAGGTCCTGGACCTCGCCGACCGCACCCGCACCGGCCACGAGGGCCGGGACGCCGACGAGGTGCTGCTGGCCGCGCTCGACGCCGCCCGCACCGGCCGGATGCACGACATCGTGCAGACCATCCAGGCCGAGCAGGACGCCATCATCCGCTCCCCGCACCGGGGCGTCCTCGTCGTCGAGGGCGGCCCCGGCACCGGCAAGACCGCGGTCGCCCTGCACCGGGCCGCGTACCTGCTCTACGCCCACCGCGAGCAGCTCGCCCGGCGGGCCGTCCTCATCGTCGGCCCCAACCCGGCCTTCCTCGGCTACATCGGCAACGTCCTGCCCTCGCTCGGCGAGACCGGCGTCCTCCTCGCCACCCCCGGCGAGCTCTACCCCGGCGTCCGCGCCACCGGCACCGACACCCCCCGCGCCGCCGCCGTGAAGGGCGACGCCCGGATGGCCGAGGCGCTGGCGGCGGCCGTGCGCGACCGGCAGCGGGTCCCCGAGCGGGGCGCCCCGCTCGTCGTCCCGCACGAGGACGGCGACCTCGTCATCGACTGGGACATGGCCCTGGAGGCCCGCCACAAGGCCCGCGAGACCGCCCTCCCGCACAACCTCGCCCGCCCCCACTTCGCCTTCCGGATCCTCGACGCGCTCGCCGCGCAGCTCGCCGACCGGATCGGCGCCGACCCGTACGGCGGCCCCAACTTCCTCGGCCCCGACGACATCGCCCTGCTCGCCAAGGGCGTCGCCGCCAACCCCGACGTGCACGCCGCCATCGACGAGCTCTGGCCGGACCTCACCCCCGAGGACTTCCTCGCCGACTACCTCGCCGAGCCCACCCACCTCCCCGAGGAGGACGCCGCCGCGATCCGCCGCGACGGCGGCGCCTGGACCCCCGGCGACGTACCGCTCCTGGACGAGGCCGCCGAGCTCCTCGGCCGCGACGACTCCGCCGAGCGGGCCGCGCAGGAGGCCGAGCGGCAGCGGCAGGTGCAGTACGCGCAGGGCGTCCTCGACGTCTCCTTCGCCTCCCGCACCTACGAGTTCGAGGACAAGGAGGAACTCGACGAGGACGCCTCCGAGGTGCTCTCCGCCCACGACATCATCGACGCCGAGCGGTTCGCCGAGCGGCACGAGGAGGCCGACCACCGCACCGCCGCCGAGCGGGCCGCCGCCGACCGCACCTGGGCCTTCGGCCACATCATCGTCGACGAGGCCCAGGAGCTGTCCGCGATGCAGTGGCGGCTCCTGATGCGCCGCAGCCCCACCCGCTCGATGACCCTGGTCGGCGACCCGGCGCAGACCGGCGACCCGGCCGGCGTCGGCTCCTGGGCGGAGATCCTCACCCCGTACGTGGAGGACCGCTGGCAGCACGTGCGGCTCGGGGTCAACTACCGCACGCCCGCCGAGATCATGGCGGTCGCCGCCGCCGTCCGCCGGGAGGACGACCCCGCCTTCGAGCCGCCCGGCTCGGTCCGCTCCACCGGCGTCGAGCCCTGGGACAGGACCGCCGAGGACCCGGTGAAGGAGACCGCCGACGCGGTCGCGGCCGAGTCGCGGGCCGAGGGCCGGCTCGCCGTGATCGCCCCGGCGGAGCTGCTCCCGGCCCTGGCCGAGGCCCTCCCCGAGGCCGCGCGCGGCCGCACGCCCGACCTCACCCGGCCGGTCGTCCTCCTCGACCCCCGGCAGGCGAAGGGCCTGGAGTTCGACACCGTCCTGGTCGTCGACCCGGACGGCATCCGGGCCGGCGCCCCGCACGGCACGAACGACCTGTACGTGGCGCTGACCCGGGCCACCCAGCGGCTCGGGATCGTCAGGCGGGCCTGAGCCAGACCGTCGCCAGCGGCGGCAGCGTCATCCGGACGCTCGCCGCCCGGCCGTGCCACGGCACCGACTCGGTCTTCACCGGGTCGGTGCCGACCACGTCCGAACCGCCGTACCGGGCCGCGTCCGTGTTCAGCACCTCGCTCCAGGCGACGAAGGACTCCGGCACCCCGATCCGGTAGTCGTGCCGGACGACGGGGGAGAAGTTGCAGACGGCGAGCAGCGGCGAACCGAAGCCGTCGTACCGCAGGAAGGCGAGGACGTTGTCGTCGGCCGCGTCCCCGGTCACCCACGCGAAGCCCTCCGGCACGGTGTCCCGCTCCCACAGCGACGGCGTCGCCGTGTAGATCCGGTTCAGGTCCGCCACCAGGTCCTTCACGCCCCGGTGGTCCGCCTCCGCCCCGTACGCCGGGTCCAGCAGCCACCACTCGGGCCCGTGGTCCGCCGACCACTCCGCCCCCTGGGCGAACTCCTGCCCCATGAAGAGGAGCTGCTTGCCCGGGTGGGCCCACATGAAGCCCAGGTAGGCCCGGTGGTTGGCGCGCCGCTGCCACCAGTCGCCGGGCATCTTCGACACCAGCGCCCGCTTGCCGTGCACCACCTCGTCGTGCGAGATCGGCAGGATGTAGTTCTCGCTGTACGCGTACACCATCGAGAAGGTCATCTCGTGGTGGTGGTACTTGCGGTGCACCGGCTCCTTCTCCATGTACTGGAGCGAGTCGTGCATCCAGCCCATGTTCCACTTCATGCCGAAGCCGAGGCCGCCGAAGCCGCCGGGGCCCACCTGGTCGGTCGCCCGCGTCACCCCGTCCCAGGCCGTCGACTCCTCGGCGAAGGTGACGATGCCGGGGCAGCGGCGGTAGACGGTGGCGTTCATCTCCTGGAGGAAGGCCACCGCGTCCAGGTTCTCCCGGCCGCCGTACTCGTTGGGCAGCCACTCGCCGTACTCGCGCGAGTAGTCCAGGTAGAGCATCGACGCCACCGCGTCCACCCGCAGGCCGTCGATGTGGAACTCCTGGCACCAGTAGACCGCGTTGGCGACGAGGAAGTTCCGCACCTCCTTGCGGCCGTAGTCGAACTCCAGGGTCCCCCAGTCCGGGTGGTGCGAGCGGCGCGGGTCCGCGTGCTCGTACAGCGGCCGCCCGTCGAACTCGGCCAGCGCCCAGTCGTCCTTCGGGAAGTGGGCCGGCACCCAGTCCATCAGGACGCCGATGCCCTCCCGGTGCAGCGCGTCCACCAGGTGCTTGAAGTCGTCCGGGGTGCCCAGCCGGGCGGTCGGCGCGTAGAAGCCGGTGACCTGGTAGCCCCAGGAACCGCCGAAGGGGTGCTCGGTGACCGGCATGAACTCCACGTGCGTGAAGCCCATCTCGCGTACGTACGCGGGGAGTTCGACCGCGAGCTGACGGTAGGTCAGCCCCGGCCGCCAGGACGGCAGGTGGAGCTCGTAGACGGAGATCGGCGCCTCGTGCGCCGGCCGGGCGCCGCGCCGCTCCATCCACTCCCGGTCGTTCCACTCGTAGTGCGACTCGGTGACGATCGAGGCGGTGTTCGGCGGGCACTCGGTGCGGCGGGCCATCGGGTCGGCGCGGACGGTGTGCGAGCCGTCGGGCCGGGTGATGTCGTACTTGTACACCGCCCCCTCCCCGATGCCGGGCACGAACAGCTCCCAGACGCCGGTCGAGCCGAGCGACCGCATCGGCAGCCCGGTGCCGTCCCAGTGCGTGAAGTCGCCGGTGACCCGCACGCCGCGCGCGTTCGGCGCCCACACGGCGAAGCGGGTGCCGCTCACCCCGCCGTGGGTCATCACGCGCGAGCCCAGCGCCGTCCACAGCTCCTCGTGCCGGCCCTCGCCGATCAGGTGCAGGTCCAGCTCGCCGAGGGACGGCAGGTGCCGGTACGGGTCCTGGACGGCGATCTCCTCGCCGTCGTACCGTACCCGGAGCTCATAGGCGGGGACCTTCCGCAGCAGCGGCACGAGCACCGAGAACAGGCCGTCGCCCTCGTCGAACAGCTCGACCCGCCGCCCCTTCGGCAGCACGGCCGCCACGCTCCGGGCCCAGGGGCGCAGCGCCCGGATGACGATCCCGCCCTTCACCGGGTGGGCGCCGAGCAGCGCGTGCGGATCGTGGTGCTCCCCGGCGAGCAGCCGCGCGCGCTCGCCGGGGTCGATCGGGGGCGCCGTGCGGGGCGTCTTGGCGGTCACCGGAAGCCTCCTGAAACGTCGAAAAGGGTACGAACAAGGCAACTCCCCCGCGGGCCGTCAGGAAACTCCGCCGAACGGGCCATCTCGCCCGAACGGGCCCTCTCGTCCACCGCGGGCCGCCCGCTCACCGGGGGGAGGCCAGGCGCTGGATGGCGGACATGGGCACGGGGAGCCAGTCGGGGCGGTGACGGGCCTCGTAGACGACCTCGTAGACCGCCTTGTCGGTCTCGTAGGCGCGCAGCAGCGCCGGGTCCGTCCGGGGGTCCGCCCCCGCCACCTCCGCGTAGCCCGTGCAGTACGCCGCCCGGCACCGCGCGGCCCAGTCCGCGTTCCAGGGCCGGTGGGTGCGGGCCGCGTAGTCGAAGGAGCGGAGCATGCCGGCGACGTCCCGGACGGTCGGCTGCGGCCGGCGGCGCTCGTCGAGCGGTTTCGCGGGCTCGCCCTCGAAGTCGATGACGGCCCACGCGCCGTCGGAGCCGCGCAGGGTCTGGCCGAGGTGCAGGTCGCCGTGGATGCGCTGCACCGCGCCCGCCCCCTCCGCGTCACCGGCCGCCGCGAAGACGGCCCGCAGCCCGGGGACGTACGGCAGCAGCGCGGGGACGGCCTGGGCGGCGGCGTGCAGCCGCCGGTCCATCGCGGCCGCCAGCCCCTCGGCCTCGGCCCGTGCGAGCCGCAGGGTGGGCAGGGCCTTCGCGAGGGCGAGGTGGACCTCGGCGGTGGCCCGCCCGAGCGACCGCGCCTCCGCGGTGAACTCCCGGCCCGCCGCCAGCGCGTCGAGCGCGAGCCGCCAGCCGTCCCGCGAGTCGCGCAGGTACGGCTGGAGGACGCCGAGCGTCGCCGCGCCCGACTCGAACCAGGCCACCGGCGCGGGGACGCGCGAGCACCCCGCCCGGTCGAGGGCGAGCGGCAGCTCCAGGTCCGGGTTGGCCCCGGGGCTGACCCGCCGGAAGATCTTCAGGATGTACGCGTCGCCGAACACCAGCGAGGAGTTGGACTGTTCGGCGTCGAGGACCCGGGGGGCGAGCGCCCCGGGCAGCGGACGGGTGGCGTGGAAGCGGAGCGGACCGGTGCGGCCCGGCGTGCGCAGCCGCTCGTACAGGAGCCCGGCGAGGCGCGGGTCGCGCAGCCCCTCGTAGACGGCGCGGCCGGCCAGCGGGCCCTGCCGGACGCGCCCGATGAGGGCGGGGGCGAGGCGCGGCGGCAGCTGGGTCCGTACGCCGAGGAGGAGCTGGTAGCAGTCGGCGGGCGCGCCGGCCGGGCGGCCGGGCTGTTCGACCCGCAGGAGGAGGTGGAGGAGACCGGGGCCGGCGCCGTCCAGGGGCAGCAGCTCGGTGGCCGCTTCCAGCGTGAATCCGGTGACCCGGCGCCCCTTGCCCGCGAACCAGCGCTGCCGGGGCAGCCATTCGTGGAGCAGGGGCGCGAGGGACGGAAGGAGGGCGTCCGGGGCCCGGGTGGTGGATGCGGTCTCCGGCATGGCATCGCGTCCTTTCCCCGGGGCGCGCAGTTGGCTGTCATAGGCGTTCAAATGCGCAGATTGTCCCGGATGGCGGCTGGGGCTGTCCGGATGTGCGGGACGTGTCGGAAAGGGAAGATCCGTACGGATGGACCCGGAGGGGGCCGGATCGTGTGTGGGACACAGTTCCCAGAGTGGGACGGAGGAAACCGCCCCACCCCGGCGGAGGCCTGAACGGCCCCCTCGTCAGGCCTTCTTCATGCGGAACCAGTAGAAGCCGTGGCCCGCCAGCGTCAGCAGGTACGGCAGTTCGCCGACGGCCGGGAACTCCACCCCGCCGATCAGCTCCACCGGCCGCATCCCGGCGAAGCGCCGCAGGTCGAGCTCGGTCGGCTGCGCGAACCGCGAGAAGTTGTTCACGCAGAGCACGAGATCGGCGTCCTCCCCCTCCTCCGGAGCGGCCTCGCGGAGGAAGGCGAGCACCGCCGGGTTGGACGCCGGGAGTTCGGTGTACGTGCCCGTCCCGAAGGCCCGGTTCTGCTTGCGGACCTCGATCATCCGCTTCGTCCAGTGCAGCAGCGAGGACGGCGAGGCCATCCCCGCCTCCACGTTGGTCACCTGGTAGCCGTGGACCGGGTCCATGATGGCCGGCAGGTAGAGCCGGCCCGGGTCGCAGGAGGAGAAGCCCGCGTTCCGGTCCGGGGTCCACTGCATCGGGGTGCGCACCCCGTCCCGGTCGCCGAGCCAGATGTTGTCGCCCATGCCGATCTCGTCGCCGTAGTACAGCACCGGGGAGCCCGGCAGCGAGAAGAGCAGCGCGGTGAACAGCTCCATCTGCTTGCGGTCGTTGTCGAGGAGCGGGGCGAGCCGGCGCCGGATGCCGATGTTGGCCCGCATCCGCGGGTCCTTGGCGTACTCGGCGTACATGTAGTCCCGCTCCTCGTCCGTGACCATTTCGAGCGTGAGCTCGTCGTGGTTGCGGAGGAAGATGCCCCACTGGCAGCCGGAGGGGATCTCCGGGGTCTTCGCCAGGATCTCGGAGACCGGGTACCGGGACTCGCGCCGCACGGCCATGAAGATCCGCGGCATGACCGGGAAGTGGAAGGCCATGTGGCACTCGTCGCCGCCCGCGCGGAAGTCGCCGAAGTAGTCGACGACGTCCTCCGGCCACTGGTTGGCCTCGGCGAGCAGCACCGTGTCCGGGTAGTGGGCGTCGATCTCCTTCCGGACCTCCTTCAGGAAGGCGTGGGTGGCCGGCAGGTTCTCGCAGTTGGTGCCCTCCTGCTGGTACAGGTACGGCACCGCGTCCAGCCGGAAGCCGTCGATCCCCAGGTCGAGCCAGAACTTCAGCGCCGACAGGATCTCCTCCCGCACCGCCGGGTTCTCGTAGTTGAGGTCCGGCTGGTGCGAGAAGAAGCGGTGCCAGTAGTACTGCTTGCGGACCGGGTCGAAGGTCCAGTTGGAGGTCTCGGTGTCGACGAAGATGATCCGGGCGTCGGCGTACTGCTTGTCGTCGTCCGCCCAGACGTAGTAGTCGCCGTACGGGCCGTCCGGGTCGCGCCGCGACTCCTGGAACCACGGGTGCTGGTCGCTGGTGTGGTTCATGACGAAGTCGATGATCACGCGCATCCCGCGCTGGTGCGCCGCGTCCACGAACTCCACGAAGTCGGCGAGGTCGCCGAACTCGGGGAGGACCGAGGTGTAGTCGGCGACGTCGTAACCCCCGTCGCGCAGCGGGGACTTGAAGAACGGCGGCAGCCACAGGCAGTCCACCCCGAGCCACTGGAGGTAGTCCAGGCGGGAGGTGATGCCCTTCAGGTCGCCGACGCCGTCGCCGTTGCTGTCCTGGAAGGACCGGACGAGGACCTCGTAGAAGACGGCCCGCTTGAACCACTCGGGGTCGCGGTCCTTGGCGGGGGTGTCCTCGAAGGTGTCGGGGACGGGATCGTTGACAGTCATGAGGTGGGTGACCCTCCGGTCTGCGGGGACGGTCGCAGGACGAGCACGTGCGCGGGCGCCACGCCCGGTTCCAGGCGCACGTAGGCGTTCCTGCCCCAGTGATAGGTGGAGCCGGTGAGCTCGTCGCGCACCGGCACGGTCTCGTGCCAGCCGAGACCGAGTTCCGGCATGTTCAACGAGACCGTCGCCTCCTGGGTGTGGTGCGGGTCGAGGTTGACGACCACCAGAACGGTGTTCGAACCCGACGTCTTCGAGTACGCGATCACCTGCGGGTTGTCCGCCTCGTGGAAGGTCAGGTTCCGCAGCCGGCGCAGGGCCGGGTGACGGCGCCTGATCCGGTTGAGGGAGGTGATCAGCGGAGTGATCGTCGCGCCCGAGCGCTCCGCCGACTCCCAGTCACGGGGCCGGAGTTGGTACTTCTCCGAGTCCAGGTACTCCTCGCTGCCCTCGCGCAGCGGGGTGTTCTCGCACAGCTCGTACCCGGCGTAGATCCCCCAGGTCGGCGAGAGCGTCGCCGCGAGCACCGCCCGCACCTCGAAGGCCGGCCGCCCGCCCTCCTGGAGGTAGGCGTGCAGGATGTCCGGGGTGTTCACGAAGAAGTTGGGCCGCATCTGCGCCGCCACGTCCCCGGACAGCTCCGTCAGGTACTCGGTCAGCTCGTCCTTGGTGTTGCGCCAGGTGAAGTACGTGTACGACTGCTGGAAGCCGACCGCGCCCAGCGTCCGCATCATCGCCGGCCGGGTGAACGCCTCCGCCAGGAAGATCACGTCCGGGTCCTTCGCGTTGATCTCCCCGATCACCCGCTCCCAGAACACCACCGGCTTGGTGTGCGGGTTGTCCACCCGGAAGATCCGCACCCCGTGGTCCATCCAGTGCCGCAGGATCCGCACGGTCTCCGCGACGATCCCGTCCATGTCGGCGTCGAACGCGATCGGGTAGATGTCCTGGTACTTCTTCGGCGGGTTCTCCGCGTAGGCGATCGAGCCGTCCGGGCGGTGGTGGAACCACTCCGGGTGCTTCTCCACCCACGGGTGGTCCGGCGAGCACTGGAGCGCGAAGTCCAGCGCGATCTCCAGGCGCAGCTCGCGCGCCCGGGCCACGAAGGCGTCGAAGTCCTCGATCGTCCCCAGGTCCGGGTGGACCGCGTCGTGCCCGCCCTCCGGCGAACCGATCGCCCACGGCACGCCGACGTCCTCCGGGGACGCCGACAGCGCGTTGTTGGGGCCCTTGCGGTGGGTCTCGCCGATCGGGTGGATCGGCGGCAGGTAGACCACGTCGAAGCCCATCGCCGCGATGGCGGGGAGCCGTTCGGCGGCCGTGCGGAAGGTGCCCGGCACCGTACGGCCCTCGACCTTCCGCACGCCCTCCGAGCGCGGGAAGAACTCGTACCAGGAGCCGTACAGCGCCCGCTCGCGCTCCACCAGGAGCGGGAACGCGGGGGAGGAGGTGACCAGTTCGCGCAGCGGGTGCCGGTCCAGGGCCTCGGTCACCCGCGGCGCGAGCGCGGCGGCGAGCCGGGCGGCGGCCGGCCGGGACCCGTCGCGCAGCGCGTCCGCCGCCGCGAGCACCGCCTCGCGCCCGCCGCCCTTCTTCGGGACGCCCTTCGCGGCCCGCTCGTGCAGCTCCGCGCCCTCGGCCAGGACGAGTTCGGAGTCGATCCCGGCCGGGATCTTGATCTTCGCCGCGTGGCGCCAGGTCGCCAGCGGGTCGCTCCACGCCTCGACGGTGTACGTCCACAGGCCCTCGGCGTCCGGGGTGACCTCGGCACCCCAGCGGTCGGTGCCCTCGGCCAGTTCGCGCATCGGGGTCCACGGCCCCGGACGGCCGGTCGGGCCGGTGAGTACGACATTGGCGGCGACCGCGTCGTGGCCCTCGCGGAAGACGGTCGCCGACACCTCGAAGGTCTCGCCGGCCACCGCCTTCGCGGGGCGCCGGCCGCAGTCGACCAGCGGGCGGACGTCCAGTACGGGAATGCGTCCCATGAGCGGATTCACAGCATCACCTGACGGGTTACGGGGGTGCGGGTGGTGGTGCGCTCTTTCTAGCCGCGCCGGAGGCCGGTGGGTCGCGGGCATCGCCGCGCCCCTCCGCGTTCACTCGGATGGCGGGCCCACAGGGATGAAGACGGGTACGGGGAGGACGGATTCGGGGGTGACGGGGGAGAGCCTTCCCCGCGTTCTCGGGTGGGCAATCCGGCCCTTTGTTAACTACTAGGGCGTAGGAGGCCGGGCAAGGACCCGACCCGGACAAGAAACCCGTCCGGGCGCACCGGGACACACCGGATCTTCCGCCCGCCCTCGTTACCCTGACGCTGCCTCGTCACCGACCGCGGAAGGTGCGTGACCCCATGGAAGCCGTCGCCGCGCGGGCCGTCCTCCACTACGTGCTGACGGGCCGGTGCGGGCTTGCCGTCACGGGACTGCGCGCCCTCGAACTCGCCCGCGGCGACCTCGCCCTGCTGCCGACCGGCGCCCGCCACCGCCTCTCCGCCGCACCCGGCCGCCCCGGCGCGCCGCCCCCGCTCGATCCGGCCGGATCCACCGCCCTCGTCCACGAACTCGACGGCCCCGGACCGCCCGTCCGGCTCCTCAGCGCCCGGACCGACCGCCCCGCCCCGCCCCTCGCCGCCACCCTGCCCCGCGCCCTCGTGCTCGACCGCGCCCGCGTCGAGGCGGCCCCGCTGCTCCGCGACACCCTCGCCCTGCTCGCCGCGCCCGGCCGGCGCCCCGGCCCCGGCGACCGGCTGCTCGCCCTGCGGGCCTGCGAGGCGGCCCTCGCCCTCGCCGCGCCCCGGCGGCCGGACGGCCCGCACCGGCACACCGGCATCGGGCGCGCCCTCGCCGCCGTCGAGACCCGCTTCGCCGAGCCGTGGACCGTGGTGACCCTCGCCCGCGAGGCCGGGATGTCCCGCTCCGCCTTCACCGCCGCCTTCCGCGAGGCCGTCGGCACCTCCCCGGCCCGCCACCTGACGGCCCGGCGGATACGGGAGGCGGCCCGGCTGCTCGCCGAGACCGGGCTTCCCCAGTCGGCCGTGCCGGCCCGCGTCGGCTACCGCAGCCGGGTCGGCTTCCACCTCGCCTTCCGCACCGCCTACGGCACGACCCCCGGCGAGTACCGGGCCGCCGCCCCCCGCCGGCCCGCCTGACCCCCGAGGGGGCACGGGCGGACCGGCGGGCGCGCCCCGCCCGCCGCGAGCCCTCCGGACGCGCCCCCGGCGCCCCGTCCGCGCCCCCGGGCGCCCCGCCCGGCCGGGGGCCCACGCCCTAGGCTCGGTGCGGCACGCCGGGCGCACAGCGTGGTGCGTCCGCTCCGTTCCGTCACCGGCCTGCGAAGGTGGGACACGTGAAGGCAATCCGTCGATTCACCGTGCGTCCTGTCCTCCCCGACACCCTCCGACCCCTCGCCGCCCTCGCGGCGAACCTGCGCTGGTCCTGGCACGAGCCGACCCGCGCCCTCTTCGACACCCTCGCCCCCGAGGGGCTCTCCGGTGCCGACCCGGTGCGGGTCCTCGGCGCCCTGGAGGCCCCCCGGCTCGCCGCACTCGCCGCCGACCACGACTTCCTCGGCCGGCTCGCCGCCGCCGCCGAGGACCTCGACGCCTACCTCCACCGGCCCCGCTGGTACCAGGAGCGCGGCTCCGGCGACGGCCCCGCCGCCCTCGCCTACTTCTCGCCCGAGTTCGGCGTCGCCGCCGCCCTGCCCCAGTACTCCGGCGGGCTCGGCATCCTCGCCGGCGACCACCTCAAGTCCGCCAGCGACCTCGGCGTCCCGCTGATCGGCGTCGGACTCCTCTACCGGCACGGCTACTTCCGCCAGTCCCTCGGCCGCGACGGCTGGCAGCAGGAGCAGTACCCCGTCCTCGACCCCGGCGAGCTGCCCGTCACCCTCCTCCGCGAGCCCGACGGCACCCCCGCCCGGATCGCCCTCGCCCTGCCCGGCGGCCGCAGCCTCCACGCCCACCTGTGGATCGCCCAGGTCGGCCGCGTCCCGCTCCTCATGCTCGACTCGGACGTCGAGGAGAACGCCCCCGGCGAGCGGTCCGTCACCGACCGGCTCTACGGCGGCGGCAGCGAGCACCGGCTCCTCCAGGAGATGCTGCTCGGCATCGGCGGCGTCCGCGCGGTCCGCGCGTACTGCCGGCTCACCGGCCACCCCGAGCCCGAGGTCTTCCACACCAACGAGGGCCACGCCGGCTTCCTCGGCCTGGAGCGGATCCGCGAACTCCAGCGCGACGGGCTGGACTTCGACGCCGCCCTGGAGACCGTCCGGGCCGGCACCGTCTTCACCACCCACACCCCCGTCCCGGCCGGCATCGACCGCTTCGACCGGGAGCTCGTCGCCCGCCACCTCGGCGACGACGGCGCCCTGCCCGGCCTCGACACCGGCCGGATCCTCGCCCTCGGCGACGAGACCCCGCTCGGCGGCGAGCCCGGCGTCTTCAACATGGCCGCCATGGGCCTGCGCCTCGCCCAGCGCGCCAACGGCGTCTCCACCCTCCACGGCGCCGTCAGCCGGGAGATGTTCGCCGGACTCTGGCCGGGCTTCGACGCCGAGGAGGTGCCGATCGCCTCCGTCACCAACGGCGTCCACGCCCCCACCTGGACCGCCCCCGAGCTCACCCGCCTCGGCCCCGACCCCTCCGACGCCGAGCTGTGGGAGCTGCGCCGCACCCTGCGCGCCCGGCTCGTCGCCGACGTCCGCGAGCGGGTCCGGGCCTCCTGGCGGCAGCGCGGCGCGGCCGCCGCCGAACTCGGCTGGACCGACTCCGTCCTCGACCCCGAGGTCCTCACCATCGGCTTCGCCCGCCGGGTCCCCTCGTACAAGCGGCTCACCCTGATGCTCCGCGACAAGGACCGGCTGCGGGCGCTGCTGCTCCACCCCGAGCGGCCGGTGCAGCTGGTCGTCGCCGGCAAGGCCCACCCGGCCGACGACGGCGGCAAGAAGCTCGTCCAGGAGCTGGTCCGCTTCGCCGACGACCCGCGCGTGCGGCACCGGATCGTCTTCCTGCCCGACTACGGCATGGAGATGGCCCGCGGCCTCTACCCCGGCTGCGACGTCTGGCTCAACAACCCGCTGCGCCCCCTGGAGGCGTGCGGCACCAGCGGCATGAAGGCCGCCCTCAACGGCTGCCTCAACCTCTCCGTCCTCGACGGCTGGTGGGACGAGTGGTTCGCGCCCGAGTTCGGCTGGGCGATCCCCACCGCCGACGGCGCCGCCGCGGCCGACGAGGAGCGCCGCGACGACCTGGAGGCCGCCGCCCTCTACGAGCTGATCGAGCGCCGGGTCGCCCCCCGCTTCTACGACCGCGGCGCCGACGGCGTCCCCGCCGCCTGGACCGCCATGGTCCGCCGCACCCTCACCGACCTCGGCCCGAAGGTGCTCGCCGACCGGATGGTCCGGGAGTACGTGGAGCGGCTGTACGTCCCCGCCGCCCGCGCCCGCCGGGCGCTCACCCCGGACCGGGCCCGGGAGCTCGCCGCCTGGAAGGCCCGGGTCCGGGCGGCCTGGCCGGGCGTCTCGGTGGACCACGTGGAGATCGGCGACGACCTCGCCGAGACCGGCGCCGAACTCGGCGCCACGCCGGGGGTCCGGGTCAGGGTGGCGCTCGGCGGCCTCGCCCCCGACGACGTCGAGGTGCAGGCCGTCACCGGCCGGGCCGGCGCCGACGACGTCCTCACCGACACCCGCGCGGTCACGCTCAAGCCGGCCGGCGGCCCGGACCTGGAGGGCCGGCAGCCGTACGCGGGCACCCTGGAGCTCGACCGCACCGGCTCCTTCGGCTGCACCGTCCGCGTGCTGCCCGCCCACCCGCTCCTCGCGCACCCCGCCGAACCGGGCCTGATCGCCCTGCCGGAGGAGGCCGGGGAGCCGGCGGCCGAGGGCGCGGGGGTCCTCCTGCGGTAGCCGGGGCCGCGGTCCGGTCCGGTCCCGGCGCCGGGACCGGACCGGGCTGCCTAGGCTGGAGCGCATGATCAGGGTGCTGCTCGCGGACGACGAGGCGATGATCCGTGCCGGGGTGCGGGCCATCCTCACCACCGACCCCGGGATCGAGGTGGTCGCCGAGGCGGGCGACGGCCACGAGGCCGTGGAGCTGGCCCGGCTCCACCGGCCCGACGTGGCCCTCCTCGACATCCGGATGCCCCGCCTCGACGGCCTCGCCGCCGCCGGCGAGCTGCGCCGCGTCCTGCCGGACACGGCGGTCGTCATGCTCACCACCTTCTCCGAGGACGACTACATCGCCCGGGCCCTCGGCGGCGGCGTCGGCGGCTTCCTCCTCAAGTCCGGCGACCCGCGCGAACTCATCGCCGGGGTCCGGGCGGTCGCCGCCGGCGGCGCCGCCCTCTCGCCCACCGTCGCCCGCCGGGTCATCGACACCCTCGGCGGTGAGCGGCTCACCCGCGCGGCCACCGCCCGCGCCCGCCTCGCCCCGCTCACCGGCCGCGAGCGGGAGGTCGTCTCGCTGCTCGCCGCCGGCTGCTCCAACCAGGAGATCGCCGCCCGCATGCACGTCGTCGAGGGCACGGTCAAGGCGCACGTGAGCGCGGTCCTGGGCCGGCTCGGCCTGCGCAACCGGGTCCAGCTCGCGGTCCTCGCCCACGAGGCGGGGCTCGTCGCCGACGGGGACGCCACCGGTGCCTGAGACCTCCCCGGCCCGCCGGCGCCTCTTCGACCTGGCGCTGTGGCTGATGCTCTGCGTCCCGGTGCTGCTCCGCTCCGACCCGAACGACGGCGGCTCCTGGCTCCAGGTCGCCGCCGGCGTCGTCGTCCTCGGCGGCTGCGTCGCCGTCAGCCGCCGGTGGCCGCTGCTGCCGCTCGCGGTCACGGCCGCGGCGAGCCTGCCCGCCTCCCTGGAGCTGTTCACCCCCTCGTACAGCCTCGCCCTCGTCGCCTTCGGCTACCTCGCCGGACGGCGGCAGGACCACACGCGCGGCTCGCTGTGGCTCTTCGGCGCGGTGGCGGCGGCGGGGCTGCTGCTCACCCGGCTCACCGGCACCTCGCTCGGCCCCTGGTTCACCCTGCTCCTCGCCCTCGCGCTGGCGATCGTGGCGCCGTGGCTGGTCGGCCGGTACGTGCGCCAGTACGACCGGCTGGTGCGCAGCGGCTGGGAGCTGGCGGACCGGATGGAGCGGGAGCAGGCGGCGGTGGCCGACCGGGAGCGGCTGCGGGAGCGGTCGCGGATCGCCGGGGACATGCACGACTCCCTCGGCCACGACCTGGCGCTGATCGCGGTGCGGGCGGGCGCCCTGGAGGTGGATCCGGGGCTCGGCCCCGAGCAGCAGCGGGCGGCGGGCGACCTGCGCCGGGCCGCGGCGGCGGCGACCGAACGGCTCCGGGACGTCATCGGGGTGCTGCGGGAGGAGGGCGCCGGGGCGCCGACGGCCCCGCCGGACGAGACGGTCGGGGAGCTGGTGGAGCGGGCCCGGGCCTCGGGGCTCGACGTGACGCTGAGCGGCGGCCCGGACGCCCTGCCGGGGATGGCGGGCCGGGCGCTGCACCGGGTGGTGCAGGAGGGGCTGACGAACGCGGCCAAGCACGCGCCCGGCGCCCCCGTCGCGGTCGAGGTCCGGGAGGCCGGCGAGCGGGTGACGGTACGGGTGGCGAACGGGCCGGGCGCGGGGTCCGGGCCGCCCGCCTCCGGCGGCTCGGGGCTGGTCGGCCTGGACGAGCGGGTCCGGCTCGCGGGCGGCACCCTGACCCACGGTCCGGCGCGCGGCGGCGGGTTCGCGCTGACGGCGGTGCTGCCCCGGCGGG